>NZ_JAKSYK010000227.1:0-278 GCF_022829425.1 Methylobacterium sp. J-072
ATCGCACCAGGATCGCCGTGGGAGAACGGGTATTGTGAGAGCTTCAACGGCAAGCTTCGTGACGAGTGCCTACGCCAGGAGATCTTCTACTCGTTAAAGGAGGCGCAGATCGTGATCGGTCTGTGGCAAAACACCTACAACTGCGTCCGACCGCATTCGTCGCTGGGCTATCGGCCGCCCGCGCCCGTCAGCTACCCAGATCTGGCCTTCCGGCTACCCATGGCCGCCACCATGCAGTAGCCTCTCAATCGGCTCGGTCTAAAATACCGGTCAGGCCA
>NZ_JAKSYK010000228.1:0-283 GCF_022829425.1 Methylobacterium sp. J-072
CGATGGCGGTACCGGCGATGCCGCCGAAGCCCAGGAGCGCCGCCACGAGAGCGACGACGAGAAACGTGATAGCCCAACCGATCATGGCAACCTCACGAAAGTCACGCGGTTCGGGATCGGAACCCGCCGCGGGCGGATCCCCCTGTCGTCGGTCAGGCTCTTCCGCGTTGAGCCTTCAGCCGCTGCAGGGCGCGCTCATTCTCGCGATCGAACTGTGCCGGCGTCATTTCTCCAGCGTCTACACGGCGTGCGAGCTGCTTGCGGTATTCCAGTGCGTCTTCCT
>NZ_JAKSYK010000229.1:0-6619 GCF_022829425.1 Methylobacterium sp. J-072
CAACTGCGTCCGACCGCATTCGTCGCTGGGCTATCGGCCGCCCGCGCCCGTCAGCTACCCAGATCTGGCCTTCCGGCTACCCATGGCCGCCACCATGCAGTAGCCTCTCAATCGGCTCGGTCTAAAATACCGGTCAGGCCATGCTTAGCGGTCACTTCCACAATCTGATCGTTGGCATCGAGCACCTCGAAGGCCACCTCGATCGAACGGAGCTGATAGGCCAAAACCTCGGCTGTCCCAGCCTCCCACGCTCCCTGCAGATCAGCGAATGAGCCGTCCAACTTTCTGGACGGCAGCGGCTCAGTTTGGTTGAGGAAGAGGATTCGGACACCGTAGCTCATGCCCCAGTAATTGCACGGCCATCTGCCAGGACCAAGTCACCGACAAGCCGATGTGATTTCATCCCGGCTCACATCAGCCTAGGCAAATGCGCTGGGTCCGTAGGGACCTTTCAGATCGCTTGGATGGCGGAACCACTCCCGACGGCTGGAGGTTTCTGCCCATATTCCCGGTTCATACCATTCACGAAACGAGGGCTCATGAGTGTGCCTATCAAGCCGCTTTTGGCCCTTGGGATCGCCTTCGCTGCAGGAGTTGGGGTGACCGCAGCCTATGTCGGCGCCAAGCCTGAAAGGCCCATGGTCTACGAAGGGAAGACCAGCGGGATCTCGGATGGAGTTGCGGCATCAGACGCTGCGAAGGAGGCGTACCCAACTGGCCCAACTAAGAGTTCGGCAAAAGGGGCACCTGGTAACCCCTCTGCTGCGAACGGGTGGGTTGATCCTGTGAAACAGCCTGCTGTGGCGACGCCTACTCGTCAGCCATTACCCCCACTCGTTTTCAATCTGGACGAAAAGCAGGAACACGGGCCTGACCGAGCTTCCAAAGAGCCGGAGCAAAAGAGCCCAAGACAGGTCGATCAATCCATTGTTGCCCAAGCCATCCCGCCTCGACGGCCGGGTGTGTTGGAGCTTATAGCTAAGTCTGAAAACAGTCCCACAGACGTCGGATCTAGTACAACTGATCAAACTCTTCTGTCGCAACGAGTAGCTGAAGCAACTTCACGTCGAACGCAAACGCTTCCCTCTGCAATCAAACCAAACCGTAAGACCTCCACTGACAGAGTCGCTTCCCTGGCGGAAAAGCAAGGTGGCTCATTTCCTTCTACGACCAAAAAATCTCAGCATGAAGATGTAATGCGTGAAGTATACCCCGATGTATCGCAGAACTACTATCCATCCAGTCGAAATGGATATGTGGATTTCCACCAAAGAGTTCCGCAAGTCGATCGCAGGGGTTATCGGCGGGCATCTACCTCTGAGACATCCTCAGGGGTTATGCGCTGGCTGAACCAGTGATGAAATTTTTTCGATTTTGACAGGCTCTCGTCGAATGATTGGCACAAAACATCTGGCGGCAGTTGGCTTGATTGCCGTCGCCTTTATTTCTCCTGCAAAAGCAATTGCTCCGCAGGAGATGAAGGACCGCACAGCATTCATCGCTGATCGCTATTTGCAGATTTGGTCATCGAGCAACGTGAGTCCGGTCGAAGGCGTGCCTTACATGTATGGGCGAACAGTCCAGTTTTACGGCAAGCCATACTCCCAAGCAGATCTACAAGCGGAGAAGCGACGAGCTATCTCACAGTGGCCAATCCGGCGTTACGTTCATCGACCAGGCACTATGCGCATAGATTGCAACTATGCATCACAAAAGTGTGCAGCTCGATCGACGATCGATTTCTCTGTTTCCAATCCGAGCCGGGGCACTCGAAAGATCGGATCAGCAAAATTTGATTTAGGAGTTAGCTTCGCTGGTCCTCATCCCGTGATCCTTTATGAGGGCGGCAGCTCAAACAAAAATCGAAATCTCTAGACAGCATGTGCAATAGCCGCCGAGGAATAAATTAGTCTCGGTTACTGATTGAACGTCGGATTTGTCAGGTTCCTATAGACGACCGTTAGCCGTCCCGTTGACGGATGGCGTTCCGCTATGATCGTGCGGGTCGGCAGGGCCACAGAAGAACTGCCCCCTGCCGTACAGATTTAACGGCCTGACGCAGCACCGCTCGTCGGTGATCCTGACCCCGAGTTATCCTGCTTGAAGCCAGCAGCGTTAGGTGGACCTTTCATTCGGCCATCTTGGTTCGGCGTCGAGTCCGGTGTTTGAGCGCCGGCTGAGCCCGTAGTTTCGGCCTTGCCGAACCCTGCGGCGTTGGGTGATCCCTGCATACGGGGACTGGCGCTCGAGCCGCCGGTGGTACCCTGGTTCTCAGCGGCTAAGCTGACGGTTCCCATCGATAGCAAGCTTACTGCTGCGATCAAAGCAGTCTTCCGCATGGCAGATTTCCTCAGGCGTTCCTCGGTCACTTCTCGTGAGTGACCTCCTTACCAACGCCTGTGATGTAGCTCTGCTCCTCACGAAAAGGGCTCATGGGGCAGACAGCACCTGTGGCAAATCAGTGAGGTCGTTCGAGACGGCATGGGGTTGCCAGCGAGGGTCGAGAGGCTCACCGACACGATCTATCCAGACGGATCGAATTCCAAGCTCATGGCAGACCTTCATGTCTGTAACCTGACCCATCCCAACGTGGATCGTCTCCTCTTTGGCCACACCCATCGTGTCGTAGGCATGCTGGAAGAGACGGTGATCGGGCTTGTAGGCCCGAGCCTGCTGAGCCGAGATTGCGAAATCGATTGGGACACCAATAGCCTGGACTGTCTCAGCGATCAGATCGTCGTCTGTGTTGCTGATGATGGCAAGCTTGTAGCGTTCACGTAGGCGTTCAAGAGCAGCCGGCACCTCAGGATGGGGCTCGATCCGTCGGAGGATCGACAGCAGCGTCTGGTGGTCATCCTCGGTGCCTTGAAAACCAGCTTCGGCGAGAACCTCATCCAGGCTCAGTCGGAGGATGGCTTTGTAGTCCTGAAACGGGGGACGGTCTTGATGGAGCACTGCCCTGCTACGCAACTGGTCTGCCAGAGTGGCTGATCGCTTTTCTAGATCATCCCCAGACGCATGTTTGGAGAGGATCGCCTCAGTCGCCTCTCTCACAGCTCGCTGCCATTGGACCAGAGTTCCGTAACAATCGAAGGTGATCACCTTCGGGGTAGGATCAAGCTTGAGCATGAGCCTCGGGTACCTTGATTCGAACGCCTTGCACTACGTAGCCATGCGATTGGGTGAACGCATATGCCGTCAGATAAGCCAACCGTCGATCGGTAGGTCAGTTCAAAGCGTATCCCGACAGCCCTTCGGTCGTTCGGCCTTCACAGTAAGCGTCGGTTGAGACGAAGTGGTCATGTCCGCCTGCGTTGCAGTGCTAGATCGAGTGAGTGCCCGTCTGTCGATTATCATAGACGTAGCAGCTCTGGCCTAGAGAGGTCGGTCTTACATGACCTCCAAAAGGCTCTGATTAGCTGCGTCAAACAGGTAAAGATTCTAAGCAAGCCGGTTTGCAACGAACCAAGCTACCGGATCGTCACGGCCCCTCTAACTGCTTCGTAGTCGCTTCGCTTGAGAACACGTCGGGCAAGAAGATCGTCCACTGACGTGTAGGGCCTGAACTCGATGATCCTTTTTCCGATCATTCCAGCCCCAAGGGCGTTGAGTTGCTCCACGGAAGCCGAGTTGAGATCTACGCTGCCAGCTGTTGCAGCAGACTGATCCACGGGACTGGCTGTTGTCGTGGCGGCGCTTAAGCCAGAGGTCGATGCATCCTCAGGCGATTTGGCCGGTGATCGGATATCCGCCAATGCGGAGGGACTCACCGTTTCCGTGGAGGGTGATTTCACAGCTGGGTTTGTGGCCGAGGAAGCCGACCCTGACGATTCTCCGCTTGGTGACGGAGATGCAATGCGCTGAGCGGAGCCAGAGGATGGCCCGGTAGTAATGATGCGTATGGGCTGGCCATTCGAATCTGTCGTTCGCTGCTGCTGAGAGAGCGGGACAACGGTAGCAGCCTGCTTTGCTCCACCAGATGGAGGACGGGGACCATAGCCAACCCATAAGCTGGTTAGGATCACTGCGATCACCGCCAGAGCGGCGCTGATGGAAAGTGTCGATTTACCCACTGACGAAACCCGGTCTGTCTATGGAGGTGTGATCGTCGATGGCCGTGGCGGACGCAAGACGGTAGCTTGCTGACCTGCAGCGGTAGTTGGACGGCACATCGAGCGTGAGGGTCCACGAACCAAGATCCGGCTGAGCCGTTCGCTCATTACCAAGGCTCACCGACTCTCGGAGCGGTCGCCTGGATGGCACCGTAGGTTGGAGTGGGGATATGGTCGATGAGATTCGGAACGCCCGTGGTGGCCCTCACCTCCGAACTGTTGCCATGCCCCGAGACACGAACGCATCTGGGGCTATCTTTGGAGGCTGGACCGTCTCGCAGATGGATCTGGCCGGGGGGACGTTCGTCGCTCAGCTGGTTCAAGGTCGCTTCGTTACCGTCAGCATTGATGCCATGCGGTTTCTACGACCCATCGAGGTGGGCGACGAGGTGAGCGTCTACTGCTCCCTCCAGGAAGAGAATGACAGCTTGATAGCGGTCAAGATCGAGACCTGGGCTCGGGATCGATCCGGAAGCAATGCGGAGAAGGTCACCGAGGGTGTCTTCACCTACGTGGCTCTGAATGAGAATGGAAAGCCTCGCCATCAGAACGACGCTCAGTCGAAATAGCCAAGCTCGGACAGGATGGTTGGGTGATGGTTGGGTTGCCCTCACAGGAGGCTGCAACGTCGATCAATCAGCTTCAGAAAAGCCGGTGAGCCGGACGAAGCTTCACATGCTTCTGCGGCGTCTGCGCGCCTGAACCAAGACTGCTCCCTGGGGTTACCCCACATGGAACAGATCTTTTGCCGGGTCGTGATCGCTGCTCCTGGATGCACCACCAGGATCGAGGCACAGTCAGAACGGAAGGCGGCAGATGCTGCGGAGGCTGTTCTGCGTCTTTATAGAGGGCAAACCCAGGCGGTCACGGTCGAAGTCGAGTGCTTTGACGGCCGTGCAGCCGATCGTATTCTAAATTACCTATCAGATCTAGCTGACGAATGGGAACGGGTTTGATTTTGTATTTCTAATTATCTCTAGAGTGCGCTTAACAAGACAAAACATACAGAGCATCATTTAATCATGTTTTTCTTCTTTTCAAATCGTCTTGGCTGTCTCGGTTCAATCGTCCTGTCGCTTGTGCTTACGCTGGTTATCGTCGCAATCTTTCGAGGATTTTAGCTAACTGTAATCGTTTCGCCGCAATTTTAGTCCGTGTGCTTCAGGTAGTGAGACTTTGCCTTAGCTGGCGTCGTGGCTTTCGTGCTGTTCGTCCCTGAATGCTGTGATCGAACTGAGCCATGTAATGGCTGGCACCAACGTCCTTGCATTGAGGCTGCAATGGTGCACCCGACCTCGGACGTCCCGCTGGATGAGGTTTGCCTCTTCGAGGACCTTTACGTGTTTTGAAGCAGCGGCAAAAGACATGCGGTAAGGCCGAGCAAGCTCTGAGATTGTGTGGCTTGCGGAGATCAACTGCTGGATCATCGCTCGACGGGTCGGATCTGAAAGGGCATGAAACACGGCGTCGAGGCCGCTTCGAGCACGCTCAACCATTTGGGTGAATGTCGCATGCCACTAACTGACATGCAAGAATTTGAGCTTCACAGGGCAATTCCGGGGTTCACCGGCAGTCTGTGTCGCCGGCCCGGTTAGCCGTTCCGTTTGCGATCTCGCATGTCCCTCTCCCCTGGCTTACGCTGGTGAGGCAGGGGGATGTTCCGAATGTCAGATCGCCAAGAACTCTACCAAAGCCCGAGCGGTGACACCTGGTACCTCGCAAGGGAGCCTACGAACGGAAGTGCCTTTGTCATCCATCAGCCAAATGGTCCCTCCGGAGGGCGAAAGAGCCATATCGAGCTGGGAGCTTTCCTAAGCGACGGATCGGGAAAGCCGGAACAGCAAGCCCTGCTGCGACTGATTGGAACGTTGGTGTCTGTTACGCCGTATGCCGAACAAGGACCTGAAAGCTGAACAGGACCGCCAACGAGGTCGGCAAAGCCATCTGCCGTGCTTAGGTCGCCATGGTAAGAGGTTTAAGGGGACGAGTCGCAATCGGGCAGCTTCGTGAGGTCATCCAACTCAGCTGAGGCGGCTGACCTATGTGACAGGCTGAGAGAAGCGGCCCCTGATTTGGTCAGCCGTCGACCTGCTTGGCGGTCACTTCCACAATTTGATCGTTGGCGTCGAGCACCTGAAAGGCGGGTTCGATCGAACGGAGCTGGTAGGCCAGAACCTCGGCAGTCCAAGCGTCCTACGCCTCCTGCAAATCAGAGAACGGGCCTGCTATTGGCCTGACCGGTATTTTAGACCGAGCCGATTGAGAGGCTACTGCATGGTGGCGGCCATGGGTAGCCGGAAGGCCAGATCTGGGTAGCTGACGGGCGCGGGCGGCCGATAGCCCAGCGACGAATGCGGTCGGACGCGGTTGTAGGTGTTTTGCCACAGACCGATCACGATCTGCGCCTCCTTTAACGAGTAGAAGATCTCCTGGCGTAGGCACTCGTCACGAAGCTTGCCGTTGAAGCTCTCACAATACCCGTTCTCCCACGGCGATCCTGGTGCGAT
>NZ_JAKSYK010000230.1:0-815 GCF_022829425.1 Methylobacterium sp. J-072
TGATGGCGCACCACGTCCCGGATCAATCCGGCCGGTTCATGTGCAAGAGCTCTGACCTTCTCCGCGTCACAGCGAAGGAGGGTGATCAGCGGCAGCGCAGGGAGGTCGAGGCCAATCGCTTCGCCACTCTCATGTTGATGCCCCCGCACCTGTTGCGGGGAGCCATGGCGGCCTTTCGCGAGCCCAATCTGCAGCACGTTCTCATGCTCGCGCGCGCCTTCGCGGTCGGCAAGGAGGCGGCGGCTCGGGCCTACGTGCAATACCAACCCGAGTGGATCGCCATCGTCGTGGCGGGCAATGGCCGGGTGCAGCGGTGCTACCGCAGCCTCTCCTTTCCGGCCATCATCTCCGCGGTCGGCAGCCCGGTCCCAACAGGCTCGCTCTATCACAGTGATCCACATCAGCCGAACATCGCGAGCGACATCGCCGCGTGTAGCCCCGATCTCTGGATCGACGTGAAGCGCGACCTCCGCGCGCCGTCCCTCTACGAGCAGGTTTACCTTCAGCAGAACAACTTTGCGATGATCCTCCTGCGTCTGGAAGCTGTCCCGGTGGAGAGCGCGGAGGAACGCAGGCTGGATGAGGCCTGGCGTCACCGTTTACACTCGGGGCGACGGTCGGCAAGACCCAGCCCTGATGGAGCAGCGCCGACGGTTATAGCGTGCTGATTCGTCAGTGCGGGCGGTACCACCGTCCCGAGGCTGATCCGGCGCACTCCTCAGGTCGGCATAGGTGCAATGAGGCTCGTGAATGGGGGGAACGGACGCCTATCCTCGGTTGGTCCTCATTCGGTCTGCTGAGGCGGACGCGTTCCT
>NZ_JAKSYK010000020.1:0-40704 GCF_022829425.1 Methylobacterium sp. J-072
TGAGCTGTCTGCACCTCGATCTGGCGCAGCTTGAGCACCACCTGCTCCGCGTTCGTCTTCTGACCTCGCCGCATGTCCGACTCCTCCGGTCCTGGCTGATCCTCTCAATCAGCCCGGTCCAAAGCCAGCCGGTCAGGTCACAGAACATTGCAGAGGTCGAGGCAGCCCATATGCTCAGTGAGGCCTTCCGCCCGTCAATCGGACGGCGCACCTCGGTCAACACGTTCATGATTCGCAGTGGCGGACGAGCCTGCCTTGTCGATACGGGATGCGGACCAACCCTACAGGCTTCAGCCGGGCGCCTCTCCAGCAATCTCGCGGCCGCTGGCGTGCAAGCTGCGGCCGTTGACACGATCCTGCTGACCCACATGCATCCGGACCACTCGAACGGTCTCTCAGATCCGTCAGGCACAGCGCTCTTCCCGAATGCGGAGATCCACCTAAACGAGGCTGAACTCGGCTACTGGACAGTTGACCAGAATGCCGGATCGGCAGGCTACTTCGACATGGCCCGACAGCAGCTGGCGCCGTACCGCGATCGGCTCCGCCCGTTTGCGGGCGAGGTCGAAGTCTTCCCGGGTGTGATTAGCGTTCCGCTACCTGGCCACACACCCGGCCACACGGGCTACCTCGTCGCGTCAGGCGGGCACGCACTGCTGATCTGGGGGGACATCATCCACGCCCCCGAGATCCAGGTTCCACGCCCGGAGGTCACCATGTTGTTTGACGTCGATTCCGCGCTCGCCGAAGCCACGCGAAGGCGCACGTTCGAGCGAGTGGCGAGCGAGAGGTTGGCGTTCACGGGCATGCACCTGCACTTCCCGGGCTGGTCGCATCTCTGCCGCAGGAACAGCAGCTATCAGCTCGTGCCTGACGCGTGGTCACACGATCTGTGACGGAGGATCGCCTTCACCCGAGTTTCGGGAGCGAACGAGAGAACAAGGTCCCTTCCCCGTGTCGCCAAGCTGAAAGCGGTCAGGCAGTTTTCGGCCAGATTCCGCTGGTTCCGGACCGTCCTCGGTTTCCCGGTGGCTTTAGTTCAAAGCAACCGGCGGCGTCGACGTCTCTTTTGGAGAGTGTGAGATGGTCCCGCCCATGTCCACCCAGAGGGGGGCGGGGACTTCGCCGTCGACTGGCCCGGGCATGGACCGTCCGCCCACGCTACGGCGTTGAGCCGGCGGTTCACCATTCCGCCGGAGATGCAGATGATCTCGCCCTACACGATCCATGTCCCCGACGAGCGGCTCGCCGCGATCAGGACGAAGATCGCGGCGTATGATTGGAGCCAGCTCCCGGATGCGGGCGGCTGGTCCGCCGGGGTCGGGATCGAGGACCTGAAGAGGCTCGTCCGGTTTTGGCTGGACGACTACGACTGGCGTCGGACCGAGAGCCGCCTGAATCGACTTCCCAACTTCCTCACGAAGATCGAGGGCGAGGGGATCCACTTTCTCCACAAGCGGGGCGACGGTTCGAAGCCGCCCATTCTGCTGCTCCACGGCTGGCCCGGCTCCTTCATCGAGTTCGAGCACCTGATCGATCCGCTCGCCGCGGACGGGCACGACGTGATCGTTCCCTCGCTGCCGGGCTTCGCCTTCTCGAAGCCGATCAGCGGCGTCGTCGGCCCGCGTCGGATCGCCGAACTGATGCATGGCCTAATGGCGCGGCTGTTCGGAGACACGCGCTTCGTCGTCCAGGGCGGGGACTGGGGCGGCCATATCGCGAGCTGGATGGCCTACCTGCGTCCCGCGGCGATGGCCGGCTTCCACATCAACATGGCCAGCATCCACGCAGAGGACGCGGCCCCGACGACGGCGGCGGAGAAGGACGTCGTTGCACGTCGCAACGCGATCCTCCGTTGGGAGACCGGCTACAACCTGGAGCAGGAGACGCGTCCGCAGACCCTCGGGGTCGCGCTGGCCGACAGCCCTGTCGGCACCGCCGGCTGGATCCTCGAGAAGTTCGGCAAGTGGGCGGACCTTCCGAAGCGCGCCGACGGCAGCCCCGACCTCTGGGCGCGCTTCTCCGAGGAGGCGCTCCTCACAAACATCATGCTGTATCTGGGGCCTTCGGCCGTCGTAACTTCGACGTGGATCTATCACGGCAAGCGTCTCGAAGGATCGGACCGCTTCCCCGCCGGCACGCGCGTGCAGGTGCCGATGGGAATAGCCGCGTTCCCCGATCCGGTGTTCCTGCCGACGCTACGGTCCTTCGCCGAGAAGACCTACGACGTCGTCCACTACAGCGAGATGGCGGCCGGCGGCCACTTCGCCGCTTTCGAGGAGCCGGAGCTGATGCTCGCCGACCTTCGGACCTTCGTTGTGGCGATCTCGGGCGATCGGACCTGGGGGTGGAACTGAGCGCGGTCGAAGCCCGGCGCATCGCACTCGCTGCACAGGGCTTCGACGCGGCCTCCCGCGGGAGTCCCGTCAGGGCGACGCGGATCCGCAGCGCGATCGGCCTGCTGCAGATCGACAGCGCAAACGTCCTGTCACGAGCCCATTACCTGCCGCTGTTCTCGCGCCTGGGGTCGTACGATCGCGACCTCCTCGACGCGCTCTCGGTCGCCCGGCCGACCGGCCGAAGCGCTTCTTCGAATACTGGGGGCACGAGGCGTCCCTTCTGCCCGTCGACCTCCAGCCCCTGCTGCGCTGGCGCATGGCTCGCGCACTCCGCGGCCAGGGCGTCTGGCAGCGGCTCGAGTCCTTCGCGGTCGAGAATCGGGCCGAGGCCGATGCTCTCCTCGCCCGCATCGAGACGGAGGGGCCGTTGGCCGCCTCCGACGTGGCCGGCGGCAAGGCCGCGAAGGGGATTTGGGAGTGGAGCGACGCCAAGCACGCGCTCGAATGGCTGTTCTGGTCGGGACAGGTCGCCTCGACGCATCGTCGGAGCAGCTTCGAGCGAGTCTACGATCTCCCGGATCGGGTACTGCCCCACGCCGTTCTCGACATCCCGACGCCGGCAGGTGTCGACGCCCGGCGTGCGCTTATAGCGCGTTCCGCGAGGGCGCTCGGCGTCGCGACGGCGCAGGATCTGCAGGACTACTACCGGATCCCGCCGGCGGACGCGGCCCCGGCCATCAAGCAGCTGATTGAGGAGGGCACGCTCTTCCCCGTGCGCGTTTGCGGCTGGCAGCATCAGGCCTATCTGCACAGGGACGCGAAGCCCGGCCGCAAGCTCGGCGCATCCGCTCTTATCTCACCCTTCGACCCACTCGTCTGGCATCGTCCTCGGGCCGAGAGGTTGTTCGGCTTCCGGTATCGCCTGGAGATCTACACACCTGCTCACAAGCGCGAGCATGGCTACTACGTGCTGCCTTTCCTACTGGACGGCGCGCTCGTCGGCCGCGTGGACCTAAAGGCGGATCGGAAGGTCAGAGCCTTGGTTGTTCAGCGAGTCCATGTCGAGCTGGGGGCACCGGCCAATACCGCGGAACGGCTGCTCGGGGAGCTTCGACTGATGGCGTCGTGGCTCGGGATGTCCAGCATCGTCGTCGCACCGACCGCCGTGCTTCCAGGCCTGACGGCAGTTTCCGACATCGAGGTCCACCCGCCCGTAACCGCATAGGAAACCGTGCAGCCGCCCGCGATTGCAGGAGGCCCCCCGCCATGGCTGCCAAGACGCACACGCACAGTTCAACAGACAATCGTGGAGGCATCGCTGACACCTTCACAGGGCAACGCCGCAGCCGTTGCCCCGTCGCGATACAACCGGGCACGACTCCTCCGTCCGCTTATGGACATCGCGTTCGGAACACTGAACGGTCGAGTCGGGTCGATAGGAGTTCGTCTGCTTTTGCGGCCGCCCTTCTTCAAAGCAGACTGGCGGCTCTCGGCCAGACTCCGTCACGCCGGATCGCCACCGCGCGCAGGACCGGACGTTCGGCTTCGCGCCCAACCCGGTCATTCAGGGAGCATCAGCCGCTCCGCCAAAGCGGACATTCAGCGCGTCAGCTGCCATGCCAAGCCATTCGCAAAAGGGCAGATTACGGAGCGCCGCGCGACACAACGTGCAACGGCAGCGCGACCACTTAAGTGCCCTGATAAGGTCCGCTTTCAGGCTGCCGATTAGGCAGAGGCCTACGTCCGGGATGGGTGGGTTTGTAACTGTCCGCTCTTGAGCAAAGCTGATAGGTTTTTAGGCCCAATACTTTGCCTGGCGCAAATTTTGCCGTGTCTGATACGTGCTGAACTGTCAGGAGGCATCAATGTCGGCTTCTCACGCGACACCGCCTGTTCTCGTGGTTACGGGGGCTCACCCGAAACTTTACAACCACGATCTCGCCCCTACCGCTCCAGAGGGACGGACCTGGGGCGCGTTCAGCATCTTCGCGATGTGGATGTCGGACGTGCACTCGGTCGGCGGCTACACTTTCGCGGCGAGCCTATTTTTCCTTGGCCTAACCGGATGGGAGGTGCTGGCCTCGATGGTCGTTGGCATCACCATCGTCTACTTCCTCATGAACCTCATTGGTCGCCCATCACTCAAGTACGGAACCCCGTTCCCCGTAGTCGCGCGGATGTCGTTTGGTGTGATGGGAGCGAACCTGGCGGCCGTCCTGCGCGGCATCGTCGGCGTGGTCTGGTACGGCGTGCAGACCTACTTCGCGTCCAAGGCCGTGCAGGTCCTGGTACTTACCTTCTGGCCGGCAGCCGAGGCGTACACCCACAGCAACTACCTCGGGCTTTCGGCGCTGGGGTGGGGCAGCTTCCTATTCATGTGGTTTTTCCAGCTCGTTATCTTCCTGAACGGCATGGAGGCCATCCGTAAGTTCATCGATTTCTGCGGGCCGGTCGTCTACCTGGTGATGTTCGCTTTGGCGATCTGGATCCTCATGCAGACCGGCACGTCGAGCCTGTCGCTGCAGCTCAGCCCACCGGCCGAAGGATCGACCCTCACCCACATCGCCAACGCCTCGATGCTGATCGCCGCCTATTTCGCCGCGCTCCTCCTGAATTTCGGCGACTTCGCTCGATTCTCACGCAACGAGAGAGCGATGAAGATCGGCAACTTCCTCGGCTTGCCAGTGAACTTCATCGTCTTCGCGATCATCACTGTGATCGTCACCGCTGGAACCGTTCAAGTGTTCGGCAAGGCGATCATGGACCCCATCGAGATCGTGGAGCGCATCGGCAATCCGTGGGTCGTGGCCTTGGGATCGATCACGTTCATCGTCGCCACGATGGGCATCAACATCGTCGCGAACTTCGTTTCCCCGGCCTACGACATCGCCAACCTCCACCCGGAGAAGATCGATTTCAAACTGGGGGGGCTCATCACCTCGATCCTGTCGGTAATGGTCTGCCCTTGGATCTTTGTCTCCAGTCCGTCGGCGATAACGTTGTTCGTCAGCGTTTTTGGAGCGATCCTTGGACCGATGTTCGGGATCATGGTGGCGGACTACTACATCGTCAAACGCCAGAACGTGGTGATTGAGGACCTCTACACGATGGACCCGAACGGCTCGCTTTACTTCGAGGGTGGCTGGAACAGGAAGGCTCTCATTGCCCTTGTCGGCGCAGGCATCGTCTCCATCGGGTTCGCCGCTATGGGCGCTTACGGCATCGTACCGAACGGCGGCGATTGTGGCTGGCTGATCGGAGCGGCCCTCGGTGCGGCCTTCCATGTTCTGCTCATGGGCCGGACACCCGTGACAGTGCCGCGCACGGCAGGAGCAGCTGCGGCCTAAATCTGTCGGTGTTCGTCGCCGACCATCATCGGAAAGGGGTCGCTGAACCCCTTTTCCACTTTCTGCGATCCTACGAATGTCCGTTTGCGAGGGACGCGAGAAACACCTTCAACGGCAGGCTTGGGTTGGAAGCAGCCGTAAGAACCAGTCTTTTAAAGGCGCACCCATAGCGAACTGCCGCTGGTCGCTCCGATGGCCATACCCAAACCGTACCGCCTCGACCGGCTGCTATGGGTGGGATACGGAAGTTAGCTCGGCGCACGTAAGCCGACACTCCACTTCGCGGCTATGTTCAGACGGTTCGCTCAATCTGCCATGCACAACGTGAGTTGCTGGCGTAACCAAACATGCGCTGGATCACTCTCGAACCGTGGGTGCCAAGTCGCATGTAGATCAAAGCGTCGCGTCTCGAATGGTAGCGAGAAAGTATCAAGTGCGTTTGCATAGCGATCCAGGAAACGGCTTGGAAGGGTGCAAACCATATCTGTGGCTTGGATAAGCGATGGAACAATTCCATAGTGTTGGACCGAGACGCCGACACGCCTCACCAATCCTTTGCCGCGAAGTATGTCGTCGACAAACCCGTGGAAGCCACCGCCCTCGCCGGACACCAGGATGTGACCGAGGCCGACGTAGTTATCAAGGCTTAGCGGCTTCTTGCCTCTGGGGTGTCGTTTGCGCTGCGCGAGCCGATACTCGTCGCTTCCGAGCACCTGATGGGGCATGGAGCTGGGCACCAGGCTTTCGCTGACCAGGGCGACGTCGACCTCGCCGGTCTCCAGCTGCTCTCCCAGCCTTCCATACTCGATGTTTCGCAAGGCCAGGCGAAGCCCCGTTCTGCCGTGGGGCTGCAGTCGTGGGATCAGCCGTGCACCGACCACTGCGCCTGCATTGTCGTTGGCCCCGATGGAAAACACCCGGTCGGACAGAAGCGGATCGAACACCGACTGCTCACTGATCACCGCCTGGACACGCTGGAGGGCTTCCCGCAGCGGATCCTTGATGCGAGCGGCCAGCGGCGACAACACCATTCCCTTGACCGAGCAGACCGGGCTCGAGGCCAAGACGATCCACCGCCTGTTGGAGATCGACCCGAAGCACGGCGGTTTCTCGCGCAACGAGGACAACCCGCTCGCCTGCGACCTGCTGGTGATCGACGAGACCTCGATGGTCGACGTGCCGCTGATGAACGCCCTGACCAAGGCGGTGCCGGAGCACGCGGCGCTGCTCCTCGACGGCGATGTTGACCAGTTGCCCTCGGTCGGGCCCGGGCAGGTCTTGGCGGACATCATCGCCTCGGGAGCTATCCCGGTGGCGCGGCTGACCGAAGTGTTCCGGCAGGCGGCCGAGAGCCGGATCGTGGTGAACGCGCACCGGATCAACGCCGGCAAGATGCCCGAGCCAGCTGCTCGGGGCGCGGACAGCGACTTCCACCTGATCGAGATCGACGAGCCCGAGCCGGCGGTGGAGACGCTGATCGAGGTGGTGACCAGACGCATCCCGGCGCGCTTCGGCCTCGATCCGGTGCGCGAAGTGCAAGTGCTCACCCCGATGCAGCGCGGCGTGCTCGGCGCGCGCAACCTCAACCACGAACTCCAGGCGGTGCTGAACCCGAATCCCGCCATCTCGGTGGAGCGGTTCGGCTGGCGCTTCTCACCCGGCGACCGGGTGATGGAGAGCCAGAACGACTACGACCGGGAGGTGTTCAACGGCGATCTCGGAACCGTCGCCCGCATCGACGAGGACGAGGGCGCGGTGATCGTCGATTTCGACGGGCGCGAGGTGGTCTACCCGTACGGCGAACTCGACACGCTGGTGCCGGCCTACGCCACGACCATCCACAAGTCGCAGGGCTCGGAGTACCCGGCGGTGGTGATCCCGCTGGCCATGCAGCACTGGACGATGCTGGCGCGGAACCTCCTGTACACGGGCGTGACGCGCGGCAAGCGGTTGGTCGTGCTCCTCGGGCAGCGCAAGGCGCTGGGCATCGCGGTCCGCGGCGGCAACACACGGCCGCGGTGGACCAAACTGCGCCAGTGGCTAGCGCGTGAAGCTTGATGTTCGTGGGGACTGAGGCGAGAGGTTTGGAAGAGACAATCGTCCCGAAGCAAGGGTGCCATAGAAGCGGACAGAGTCCCTGCCGACGCAATGTGGACGCGTAATAACAAGCTGCGGAATAACTGCCCAATCCGTCCAATTTCATGCTACAAAACTACAAAGATTTGTTGAAATATGCAATTGAGCGTCTGCTTTTAATATAATAAAACAATGTGATTTGCTGTTTTAATCGCCGATGCAACAAAAATGAGCAGCGCATTAAGTGAAAGATCAGTTATCTAAGTCGCTGCGGACCAGTTTAAGGAAGGACAGGGCGGCGGCTGATAGCGGGCGCCCAGGGCTTCCCAGTACAGTGACCGAGAAAGTCACAGTCGGCTGCAATCTCCGCACGACAACCTGTCCCTTTAGGGCCCTCGCAGTGACAGCCTCCGCTACAGCGAAGCCGAGGCCAGCGGCGACCATGGCACAGGCGGCTGCCGCGTTCTGCGTCTCCGCGACAAGGCGAGGCACGACACCGTTGACAGTGAAGAGTTCGTCGACCTGATCGCGGAGGCGGTACTGCCGACCGAGCGAGATGTAGGGTTCGTCATGCAGCTCAGAAAGCGGGATCGCCTTGTTCCGCGTGAGGCGATGCCCGGGTGGCAGGACAACAAGTCCAGGTAGGTCGATCGGTGGTGCTGCGACGAGGGCGCTTCGGCCGACCGGCAGGGCAAACCCGAGGTCGGCATTGCCGGCCTGCACCAGATCATGGACCTCACGCGAACTCGCCACCACGAGCGATATCCGCACCGGCTGCACCTCCCGGGCGAACTTAGCTAGCAGCCGCGGAATGAGCGACAGACCCATCAGTGGCATGGCCGCGACGCGCAACTCTCCGCTTCCGACCCCCCGCATATCGTCGATGGTGCGATCCAGGTGGTCGGCGGCCGCAAACAGGGTCGCGACGTCGCCCTCCAGCTTCACGGCTTCCGGCGTCGGCTGAAGGTGGCGGCGCGAGCGATCGAAGAGCGGCAATCCGGTCTCGTCCTCCAGGCCGCGCAGCAGCTTCGTGACGGCCGGCTGTGAGAGGAACATCCGCTGCGCCGCACGGCTGACCGAGCCGCTCTGCATGACTGCGCGGAATGCTTCTAGCTGGCGAAGCCGGCTCGGGGTCATCCAAAATCCTGCAACTCGCTACTGAAAGGAATGAAACGACAAAAATTATGAATTTGCGTCCCTCGTCAAGAGATCGCACGCTGTAAAGCATTCGGGGCTGGAAATTCGCGGAGATGCTCAGGCCGGAAGCGACGTGCTCGTTTTATGCCCATGAATAGCTTTCCGATTGCTCACGGAGGCAAGCAATGTTGCGGTCGACACTAGGTCTCTTTACTGCGACGGCCACCGTGCTCAGCATGGCGGCCTCCTCGGCCGCGGCCGAACAGCGCCTGACCGTTGCCGGCTACGGTGGCAGCTATGAGCAGGTCATGCGCTCCAGCGTGATCCCGGCTTTCGAACGTGAGAACAATGTCCGGATCGACTACCTGACCGGCAACTCGTCCGACAATCTCGCCCGCATGCAGGCGCAGCGCGGCAATCAGACCATCGGCGTCGCCGTGCTGGACGACGGTCCGATGGTCCAGGCGGCCGGGCTCGGCCTCTGCCGCCCGTTGCCGGAGACCACCCGGGACGCCGTGTACCCGATCGCCCGCCTTGCGAGCGATCAGGCCGTCGGCACCGGCTTCGGCTTCACTGGCATCGCCTACAACAAGGATGTCTTCGCGCAGAAGAACCTACCGGTCCCAACGTCTTGGATGGACCTCGCCCGGCCTGAATACCGGCAGCACATCGCCATCCCGGGCATCGACAATACGTACGGCGTCCACACCCTGGCGATGGTCTCGCGCATCAACGGCGGCAGCGATTCCGACATTGCGCCGGGCCTCAAGGTGCTGCGCCAGCAGATCAATCCGAACGTCCTCGCCTACGAGAGCAGCCCGGGCAAGATGAGCGAGATGTTCCAGTCCGGCGAGATCTGGCTCGCAGTCTGGGGCTCCTCGCGGGTCGCAGCGATGCAGCAGGCGGGTTTCCCCCTGGCGATCGTGCGGCCAAAGGAGGGATCCGTGGTCCTGATGACCGCGGGATGCGCCGTCACCGGCAGCCCGGAGCCCGCCCTGGCCGACAAGTTCCTGGCCTATATGATCTCGCCGACCGTGCAGCTGGCCTTTGCCACCCAGTACGGCGCCGGACCGACCAACCCGGCCACCAAGCTGCCTCCCGAGGTCGCCAACCGGGTGATCTACGGGGAGGATCAGGTGAAGAGCCTCATTGGGCTCGATTGGGATGTGGTGAACCGCAACCGCGCTGACTGGACCCGCCGCTGGCAGCGCGAGGTCGAGCGCTGATGGCCGCCCCGCATTTCCTCACCCTCGACCGGATCGGCAAGGATTACGGGGCTTTCACGGCAATCCGTGAGGTCAGCTTCTCGGTAGCCCCGGGGGAGTTCCTTGGCCTGCTCGGCCCCTCCGGCTGCGGCAAGACCACCACGCTGCAGATGATAGCCGGTTTCGAGGCCCCGAGCCGCGGCCGCATCACGATGGATGGGCGCGATCTGATCACGCTGCCGGCGGCCAAGCGCGGCATCGGGCTGGTATTCCAATCCTACGCCCTGTTCCCACACATGACCGCGGCCGAGAACGTGGCGTTCGGCCTGGAGATGCGTCGGGTGTCGAAGGCGGAGCGCATAAAGCGCGTCGCTGAGGCGCTCGATTTGGTCCACCTCGCCCATCTCGCCGACCGCTTCCCGCGGCAGATGTCGGGCGGCCAGCAGCAGCGGGTCGCACTAGCGCGCGCCCTAGTAATCGAGCCACGCCTGCTTCTCCTCGACGAGCCGCTCTCGAACCTCGACGCGAAGCTGCGCGAGGAGATGCAGGTCGAGCTGCGCGAACTCCAGCGCAGGATCGGCGTCACCACGATCCTGGTCACGCACGACCAGTCGGAGGCGATGGCCCTGTGCGACCGCGTGGCGATCATGCAGGGCGGCCGCATCGTTCAGATCGATGCACCGTGGCGGGCCTACGACGTCCCAGCGGACGACTTCGTCGCCGACTTTCTGGGACGCAGCAACCGCCTGCCTGCCTGCGCGGGGGGCGGCCAGGCGGAAGCTGGGGGGCATCGCTTCGCCCTGCCGCCGGACCTGGCCGATCGCCAGGGCGACATCCTGCTCACCATCCGGCCAGAGCGCCTGCGCATCGGCAATGATGGGGCCGCAGGGCTCGGCGGGCGGGTGCAGTCGCGCCTCTTCCTAGGGGGCTTCTGGCTCTACGCCGTCGAGACGGCGCTCGGGAGCTTCGCCGTGATGCTGCAGAACACCGGCTCCGTGCCGCACGACGAGGGTGCCCCGGTGACGCTGGACTGGGATGCCCACAGCCTGCGCCGGCTCGAACGCGCATGAACGGCCGGAGTAACCTGACCCCTGCGCTTCTCGCGGCGCCCTCCCTCGTCGTCTATGCCGGCGCGCTGCTGCTGCCGCTCGGTGGCGTGCTGCTCCTCAGCCTGCACGGGTTCGACTTCGAGAAGGGCATCCTGCCCGGCTGGGGCCTGGAGAATTACCGCGACCTGCTGACCGATAGCCTGTTCGCGGAATCGCTGCTGCGGACCCTGCGTATCGCACTCTGGACCACGGCGATCTGCCTGCTGGTTGGCGTGCCCGAAGCCTGGATCATCTACCGCATGGCTCCGCGCTGGCGCGGTGCGATGCTGCTGATCGTGGTCGGGCCACTGCTCGTGTCGGTGGTCGTGCGCAATTTCGGCTGGATGGTGCTGCTCGGCACGACCGGGCTCGTGAACCAGGTACTGACGATCCTCGGTGTGCCAGGCGCGCCTTTCCGCCTGATGTTCACCGAGCTCGCCGTGGTGATCGGCCTGGTGCACGTGATGGTGCCCTTGGTGGTCCTGTCCGTGTGGGCGAGTCTCGGTCGGCTCGATCCGGTGCTGGAGCGCGCGGCCTTCAGCCTTGGGGCGAGCCGTCTGACGGTGTTCCGCCGCGTCGTCCTCCCGAACGTCATGCCGGGCATCATGGCCGGTGCCTTGATGGTGTTCTGCCTGTCGGCCTCGGCTTTCGCGACCCCGGCCATGCTCGGGGGAAAGCGCCTCAAGGTCGTGTCGAGCATGACCTACAACGAGTTCCTGAACACGCTGAACTGGCCGCTCGGCGCTGCGCTCGCGACGCTGCTGATGGTGGCGATCCTCACCGCCACGCTGATCTGGACACGCTTCGTTGAGACGCGGGCCATGTGCCGCCTGGGCGAAGTCGCGGAAGGTGGCAAGGGAGGAAGCCGGGCATGAGCCGCAACGGTCCCCTGGCGCTGGCCTTCCACGCGCTGTTCCTCACCTTCATCCTGGCACCGCTGCTCGTGGTGATCGGCGTATCTTTCACCGGGGAGGGTTACCTCGCCCTGCCGCTCAACGGGCTCTCCCTGCGCTGGTGGCGCGCGATCGGCGACAACCCGCGCTTCCTGGAAAGCTTCTGGTTCAGCTTGCGCCTCGGCGTGACGGCCGCCACGCTATCCGCGCTGATCGCGGTTCCGGCAGCTCTGGCGATCGCCCGGTGGCGCTTCCCCGGCCGCGGGGCTCTGGTGGCGATCCTAGCCTCGCCGCTGATGATTCCGCACGTGGTGCTGGGCGTTGCGCTGCTGCGCTTCTTCTCCGGCTTTGGCCTCTCGGGCAGCTTCGCAGGCTTGGTCACCGCGCATGTCATCGTGATTACCCCCTACATGCTGCGCCTCGTCGGGGCCGGCCTGTCGGGTCTCGATCCGCGGATCGAGCGCGCCGCAGAGAGCCTCGGGGCCTCGCGCCTGACCGTGTTTCGTCGGGTGACCCTGCCGCTGATCGCCCCGGGCGTCGCGGGGGGCTGGATCCTGGCCTTCGTCACGAGCTTCGACGAGCTGACGGTTAGCCTGTTCCTGGCTTCCCCGTCCGCCAACCCGCTGCCCGTGCAGCTGTTCAACTACATCGACCAGATGACCGACCCGCTGGTCGCGTCCGTGTCGGCTGCCCTGATCCTCGGCACCGCCCTGGTCCTCCTGGTGCTCGATCGCTTCTACCCGATCGACCGCCTCCTCACCGGGGAGCGCCGCGCATGATCTCGGCAACACAGACGCTGCAGGGCGAGACGCGCGACGCCATCGTGATTGGCGGCGGCCTCGTGGGCGCGGCGATCGCGTACGGGCTGCAGCGGCAAGGCCTGTCCACGCTGATGCTGGACGAGGGCGACATCGCCCACCGGGCCAGCCGAGGCAATTTCGGTTTGATCTGGGTCCAGTCGAAGGGTCTGGGCGCACCCCATTACCAGCACTGGACCCACGGCTCGGCGCAGGCCTGGCCGGGGCTCGCCGAGGATTTGTCCGAGGCCACCGGCATCGGCGTCGGCCTGCACCAGCCGGGCGGCCTGCATTTCTGCTTCTCGGACGCGGAGATGGCGCAGCGCGACGCGCTGATGGGCCAGCTCCGCAGAGAGGCCGGCAATGCCGGTTACGAATACCGCATGCTGAGTGTTGCGGAGCTACGCGACATGGTCCCGGGCCTCGGGCCCAAGGTCGTGGGCGCCTCCTGGACCCCCTACGATGGGCATGCGAGCCCGCTGCATCTCCTGCGCGCACTCCACGCGGCGTTCCAGCGGGCGGGCGGCCATTACCGGCCGAATGCCCGGGTCGAGGCCGTCACGGCGGCACCCCACGATTTTTCAGTCAGCCTTGGCACGGCGATCGTGCGGGCGCCCCGGCTCGTGTTGGCCTCGGGGTTGGGCAACGCCGACCTTGCACCGCTCGTCGGCCTCGCCGCTCCGCTGCGCCCCGAGCGCGGCCAAATCCTCGTCACGGAACGCACCCGCGAGGTGCTCGCTCTGCCGACCCACGTCGTCCGCCAGACCGACGAGGGCTCGCTCCTCCTCGGAGACAGCAAGGAGGACATGGGTTTCGACACCCTGAGCCAGACCCCCGCGATCATGCGGGCCATCGCCCAACGAGCGGTGCAGACCTTCCCGTGGATCGCTGAACTGAACATCGTCCGGGCCTGGGCGGCCCTGCGGGTCATGTCGCCCGATGGGAAGCCGATCTACGACGAGTCCGAGCGCTGCCCCGGGGCGTTCCTGGCCAATTGCCACTCGGGCGTGACCCTGGCGGGGGCGCATGCACACCTGCTCGCCCCGATGATCGCGGCCGGCGCGCTGGCGCCGGAGATGTCCCCCTTCAGCGCGAGACGGTTCGATGTTCAGAAGGCGGCCTGAAGCCCGCCCCGCCCCGCGGGACCGGCTGGTGGACGTGTACGTGGCCGGCGCGGTGGTCCGCGTCCCCGAGGGCGCTTCCGCCGCCGCCGCGGTGCTGCTCTCCGGCGCCCCGGCGATCCGCACGACGCCGGTAAGCGGAGCTCCGCGCCTGCCCTATTGCATGATCGGCATCTGCTTCGATTGCCTCGCCGAGATCGACGGCGTCGCCAACCGCCAGGCCTGCCTGGTCCCGGTGGCGCCGGGCATGCGCATCGAGCCGCAGCAGGGACCGCGCGCCGCCCGGCCCCACCATAATGCCCCGGAGGCCGCATGAGCTACGATCTCGCTATCGTGGGCGCCGGCCCAGCCGGCATGGCCGCCGCCATTGAGGCCACCGCGCTGGGGCTTTCGGTCACCGTGCTCGACGAGCAGGCTGCCCCGGGCGGGCAGGTGTTCCGCGCGGTGGAATCCGCCTCCGGCGACCCGGCCCTCGCGGGCGAGTTCCTGGACGCCGGCAGTGCGCTCACCGCGTCATTCCGGGGCGTCGCGACGATCGCCTATAGGCCTTCCTCGACGCTGTGGCATCTCGCGCCCGACACAGGAACGCTCTCGGTGAAAGCCGGTGGGGCTTCGTCGGAACTCGCGGCCCGGCGCGTGCTGCTGGCCACCGGCGCACAGGAGCGACCGGTGCCGATCCCCGGCTGGACCCTCCCCGGCGTGATGAGCGCCGGCGCGGCTCAAATCCTGCTGAAAACCGCCGGCGCCGTCCCGCAGGGCGCCGTGGTGATCGCCGGCCAGGGACCTTTGTGCTGGCTGCTGGCGGTCCAGCTTCTGCGTGCCGGGGTCGGGCCGCTGACGCTGCTTGAGACCGGTGCCGGCGGCGCGCTCTGGGATGCGTTCCGCGCCGGCGGCCTTTGGACCGGCCGCCGGCTCCTCGGTAAGGGCGTTGCGCTCGTCCGGGAGGCTAAGCGACGCGGCCTTCAGGTCGTGCGGGGCGTACGCGATCTGAGGGCGGAGGGCGAGGCGCACGTCCAGGCGGTGCACTGGCATGGTGGTTCGCTGCCTTGCGACACGCTGCTCCTGCACGAGGGCGTAATCCCCTCGACGCACATCACCCGGGCCCTCGGCCTCGACCACGATTGGGACGCGCGGCAGCTGTGCTGGCGGCCCCGCCTCGACCCTTGGGGCGCCACTAGCCACCCGAACGTGGCAGTCGCGGGCGATGGCGGCGGCATCGGTGGCTGGGAGGCGGCGGTTGCCAGCGGCCGGCTGGCGGCTATCGACGCGGCCCACCGCCTGGGGAAGCTCGATGCCGCGGCCCGTGATGCGCGCGCGGCGGCCCCACGCATTTCCCTGCGTTCCGCGCTGTCGCTGCGACCTTTCCTTGACCGGCTTTACGCCCCCGCACCGACGGTGCTGGCGCCTTCGGACGACACCATCGTGTGTCGCTGCGAGGAGATCACCGGCGGCCAGATCCGCCAGGCCGCGCGGCTCGGCGCCACCGGGCCGAACCAGGTCAAGGCGTTCTTGCGCGCTGGCATGGGCCCCTGCCAGGGCCGCATGTGTGGGACCGTGGTCGCCGGCCTGATCGCCGAAATCCGCGGGGCCTCGATGGAAGAGATTGGCGCGCTCCGGCCGCGGGCGCCGTTCAAGCCGATGACCGTCGGCGAGCTGGCGCGGGAACCGCAGGACGCGGCCGCGTGAGCGCGCCCGTGGCGCTCCGGATCTGCGTGCTGGGCGGCGGTCCGGCTGGGAGGGCAGCCCTGGCCCGGCTGCCGGGGGCCGTGCTGATCGCTCGCCCGCAGGCGACTGGCTGGCATGCTGAGCCCGAGATCCTCTGGATCAAGAGCGCGGGCCGCGTCTGGGCCGAGCCCTTCGACTGCCTCTTGGTCTGCGCCGACGAGCCCCAGCTGCTGGCGAGCCTCGGCTGCGCCTACGCGGAAGGCCACCTCGTTGTCGACGGGGCGGGACGCACCACCGTTCCGGGCATATCGGCCGCCGGCCGGGTGACCGGCGCGGACTCGGCGGACGCCGCGGCAAGGCAGGGGGCTGCCGCTGCCGAGGCGCTGATGGCGGGGTCTGCCGCAGCCCCGTTCCCGGCGTCGCTTCCGGAGTCTAACGGGACGGCGTGGCTGGATCCGTTCGACCTCGCGGCGCTTCTGGAGCGTCCCGCCGATCCGGCCCGTGATGCGCGGTTGCGCGCGCACGGCATCCTCGCGGGTCCGGTCCGGCCGGCCCGGCCCGTCAGCCTCGCGGCGCTTGCGAGTTTCGTCGCGGAGGCGCCGGAGCCGCATCCGCCGCAGCTGGACGGTGGAGAGCTCGCATGAGGGAGTCCGACGTCCTCGTGGTCGGCGGCGGGCTTCACGGCCTCTCTGCCGCCCTGCATCTCGCCCTGCGCGGCATCCGGGTCCACGTACTGGAAGCGCAGCAGGTCGGCGCGCACGCGTCAGGCTACTCAGCCGGCGGCGTGCGCACCTTGGGCCGCCACGTCGCCGAGGTGCCGCTCGCGCTGGAAGCCCTAGACCGATGGCATCGCATCACCACCCTGGTGGGCGAGACCTGCGGCTTCCGCAGCGTAGGGCAGGTGCGAGTGGCCGAGACCGGGGCCGAACTTGCCCGCCTCGCCGAACGCGCGGCGCAGATGCGCGCGCTGGGATTTCGTCACGAAGAGGTCGTGGATGCCGAAACTTTGCGCGGCCTGCTGCCGGCCGTCGCCGGCCACGTGGTCGGCGGCTTGATCGCGCGGCGCGACGGCTACGCGGTCCCGCTCCGGACCACGCAGGCCTTCAGCCGCGCAGCGACAGCCGCCGGGGCGGAGATTCTTGAGGGCGTGCGCGTCTCCGACGCCAAGCGGCGGGACGGACGCTGGATCCTGAAGAGCCGGGACGCGGACACATATGCGGCCCCGTATCTCGTCAATGCGGCCGGTGCCTGGGGCGGACGCCTTGCCCGGGCGGTGGGCGAAGCGATCCCGCTCGGCTTCAACGCCTTCCAGATGCTCCTCACCGACAGTCTGCCGCCGTTTCTGACACCCGTGGTCGGCGCCGCTGGGCGGCCGCTCTCCTTCAAGCAATCCGAGAGCGGGCACGTCATGATCGGCGGCGGCCACAAGGGCTTGGCGGATCTCGACACCGGTCAGGTGCGCCTCGACGTCCCGCGTCTCGCCTATTCGGCGCGCACGGCTCTCGACCTGTTCCCGATCCTCCGGGACGCGCGCATCGTGCACGCTTGGGCCGGCATCGAGGGCGTCACGCCTGACGAATTGCCGGTGATCGGCCGCTCGGCGGTCGCGGACGGGCTCGTGCACGCCTTCGGCTTCTCCGGTCACGGCTTTGCCCTGGCACCGGTGATCGGCGACATCGTCGCCGACCTCCTCCTCGATGGACGAACCCGCTTCCCCATCGAGCCCTTCGCGCCCGACCGCTTCAGCCGGGCCGCCACCGGCTCAACCCCCCGGGGTGCCCTAATGCAGCCAGCCGGCTGAGCCCCGTTTCCACAGAGAGGACCACACCCCGTGATCGACCGTCATATCCGCACGCCCATCATGCACCGCGTCGTCGAGCACGCGGGGGTCCTCTATTTCGGCGGCATTGTCGCCGAGGATCGCTCGGTCTCGATGAAGGGGCAGACCGAGCAGGTGCTGGCGCGCATCGACGCCCTGCTGGCCGAGACCGGCAGCGACAAGAGCAAGGTCTTGACGGCTACGCTCTACATCACTGACATGAACCTGAAGGACGAAATGAATGCTGCCTGGACCGCATGGTTCGCACCCGAACTCCTGCCGAGCCGCTCGACCATCGGCGTCGCCGAGCTCGGCCCCAACGTCCTGATCGAAGCCGTGATCACGGCCGCGAAATAGCGGGTTCCCGGCTTCGCTCCCGTATGGCGATCGAGGCCGGGACATGCCGCGCTGGGGGGCCTTCCAGCCATCAGCGGGCTACCCGGTGGGTCGGCATCAGGGCAGACGCCGTCTCCTCAAAGTTTGTTCGTCGTCCGGCAGCGGAATGGGCCGGCCCGTCAAACTCCGTTTCAGACGAGGGTCCAGAGGTTTCCGACTGCCATCAGCGCAACCCAAATTTCCGCCGGACCAGGACAATGCAAACCAGGCTGACGCTGGCCGCGAACATCAGGAAGAAGCTCGGGGCGAGCGCCGTATGGGTGATCGCGATCAGGCTCTCGATCCAGAACGGCGCAAAGCCGCCGAACAGCGTTACACCGACATTGTAGCTGATGTTCATGCCGGTGCTGCGCGTGCGCGTCGGGAAGATCTCGGCCATGAGCGCCGGAAGCGCTGCGCTGTAGCTCGCCTTGAGGCCGCCGATCAGCGCGAGCACCGGCACGATGACGAGCAGGGCCGGATAGCTGATCAGCAGCGCGAAGGCCGGAAACATCAGCACGAAGACCGCGATCACCACGGCCCGCATGATCGGCGTCCGGCCGATGCTGTCCGACCAGTGCCCGACAAGCGGCGCCACCGTCATCAGCATGACGGCCCCGACGAACGAGGCGACGAAGCCGATCCAGGAGGGCAAGCCGAGCTGGTTGACCGCGTAGGTCGGCGTGTAGCTGATCATGTAGTTCAGCGCCGTGGAGGTCGCCACGAGCCCGGTCGCCAGCAGGATGTTCAGCCATTGCTGCACGAACAGGTCGCGCATGGGCGAGTTGGTCGCCTCCCCTTCGGTCGAGTCCTCGAATTCGGGGGTCTCCGCGATGTTGCGCCTGATGTAGAGGCCGACTGGCCCGATCAGCAAACCGAACGCGAAAGGCAGGCGCCACCCCCATGAGGCGATCTGGTCCGCGCTCAGGGTGGCGCTCAGGATGACCCCGGACAGGGCCGCCATCACGCTGGCCAGGCCCTGGCTGGCAAACTGGAAGCTCGCGAAGAACCCCTTCCGCGCCGGACCGTGCTCGACCATGAAGGCGGTCGAGGCGCCGAACTCGCCGCCGACGGAAAAGCCCTGGATCAGCCGGGCGGCGAGCACGCCGATCGACGCGAAGATGCCGATCGACTCGTAGGACGGCATCACCACCATCATGAAGGTGCCGACCATCATGAGCAGGATCGACAGCATCAGCGCCGGCTTGCGGCCGACCCTGTCGGCGTACAGGCCGAGCACGATCGCGCCCAGCGGACGCATCAGATAGGAGATGCCGAAGCTGCCCAGCGCCAGCAACAGCGAGGTGGTCGGGTTGCTGGTCGGGAAGAACAGCTTCGAGATCGTGACCGCGAAATACAGGTACAGGGTCAGGTCGTAGAACTCGAGGGCATTGCCGATCGAGGACGCGATCACCGCCTTGTACATCTGTGACGCGTCGCGGGAGGGTGCTGTCGTCCTGACGACCTCGACCGGTTCTGTCATGATGAGCTTGATCCTGGTACGCGGCGACACATCGTGCGGTCCGGCGCGCTGGCCGCCGAATCGTTATCCACACCGGTGGCGAGCGCCCTAGAAGCCGCCGGCGTGGCCATCCTTGCGGGGGTCGGAGCCGCCGACGTAGCCGCCCTCGATCCGGCGCACGAGCTGCGCACCGCCGAAACCGAAGGCAGAATCCGGCGGCTCGCGCACGAGCTCGTGGCCCCGCGCCTCCAGCTCGCCCAGCACCGCGGCCGGAAAGGCGGTCTCGACCGCGACCTGCAATCCGGCGACGTGGCGCCAGCGGGGCGCATCCACGGCGGTTTGCGGGTCCTGCCCCCAGAGTTGGGTCCGCACGAGGACCTGCACGTGCCCCTGCGCCTGGATGGGGCCACCCATGAAGCCGAAGGCCATCAGCGGCGCACCGTCCTGCATGACGAAGCCCGGGATGATCGTGTTGAACGGGCGCTTGCGCGGGCCGACTTGGTTGGGATGGCCCTCGGCCAGGGTGAAGCCGTAGCCGCGGTTCTGCAGGCTGATTCCGGTCTCCGGCACCACCACCCCGGAGCCGAAGCCCGAATAGTTCGACTGGATGTAGGAGACCATCATGCCGCCGGCATCGCCGGTGGCGAGGCACACGGTCCCGCCCTCGTTCGGCGCCCCGTGCCCGAAGACCTGCGCGCGTCGTCGGTCGATCAGGGCCGCTCGGGAGGCGAGATAGGCCGGATCGAGCAGGTGGTCGTGGGTGACGTTGGTCATGTAGCGCAGGTCGGCCGCGTAAGCATAGACGTCCGCGAAGGCGAGCTTCATCGCCTCGATTTGGAGATGGAGCGCGTCCGGGCTGTCCGCCGGCAGGTCCGCGAGGCCGGTCGAGCGCAGGATCCCCAGCGCCATCAGGGCCGCGATGCCCTGCCCGTTCGGCGGGATCTCGTGCAGGCTCGCGCCGCCGAAATCCTGCCGGATGGTGCCGCACCAATCCGTGGAGTGCTCCGCCAGATCGCCCTCGTCGAGGGCGGCGCCATGCTGGCGGGCGAAGTCCGCGATCCGATGCGCCAGCTCGCCCCGGTAGAAGGCCTCGCCCCGCGTCTCAGCGATCAGCCGGAGCGTGCGGGCATGGCCGGGGGCCCGGAACAGTTCGCCGGCGGCTGGCGTCCGCCCGTCGGGCATGAAGGTCGCCGCAAAGCCGGGCTGGGTCTTAAGCTCCGCCGCGCCGCGCCGCCACAGCTCGGCGATGACCGGCGAGACCAGGAAGCCCTCCTCCGCGTAGCCGATGGCCGGCTCGAACAGGCGAGCGAACGGCAATTGGCCGAACCGCCGCGACAGCTCCACCCAGGCCGAGACCGCGCCGGGCAACGTGACGGTGTCCCAACCGCGATGCGGAAACGCGCTGTGATGGGCGAAGCGCTCCGGCGTCCAGCCGGCCGGCGAGCGCCCGGAGGCATTGAGCCCGTGCAGCTGGCCCTCGTGCCAGAGGATGCAGAAGGCGTCCGACCCGATGCCGTTGCCGGTGGGCTCGACCACGGTCAGCGCGATGGCCGCCGCCAGCGCCGCGTCGAGGGCGTTTCCGCCCTGGTGCAGCATCATCAGGCCGGCTTGTGTGGCAAGCGGCTGCGACGTGGCGACAAGGTTACGGGCGAAGACCGGCGAGCGGCGAGAGGCGTAGATCGCATCGTGTCGGTACTGCATCATCGGCCTCGTGAATGCGCCCGTCCCTTAGAACCTGGCTTGGCAACTCTTGTACCTCTTACGCTGGTCCACGTTGTGTCGTGTTTCACGACTCACGGATGACCTTGCCCCCAATCACCTCGTCATCCTTATTCGATGGTCAGCATGGATGGCCCATCCATTCGCCCGCCTTGCGTTCAGCCTCTACGCCCTGCCGGGCGGGCCGCCGCAGCGCCCGGGTCTACTCCGGGTGGCCGCGGGCGAAGGCAGTTGCATCGAGACGGAGGTCTGGGCGCTGCCGCCCGCCGCCTTCGGCGATTTCGTGGCTGCCATCCCGACGCCTCTCGGCATCGGCTCCCTAAGGCTCGCCGACGGGACGGCGCCAAAGGGCTTTCTCGTCGAGGCGGCTGGCGTCGCAGGTGCGGACGACATCACCCAGTTCGGCTGCTGGCGCAGCTACGTGGCAGGTGGTGCCGCGGGCTAACAGACCTGCCGCTTCTAAGAAGTCCCTGGACTCAAAGGATCGGCCACGCACCTTGCTATGCCAAGGCCGACGATCCCAATTGATCTGAATAATCTGTCTTGGCAACCTCACGCGATCAGATCGCGATGCGCGCGGTGCCTGTGCAGCCAAGTCCTGGCGTAGCCGCACAGGGGTACAATCCGGTCGCCGCTTGCCTGGGCGTGTGCCACCACGCCTTCCATGAGTTGTCCAGCAGCTCCGGTGCCTCGCAAGGCAGGTGGTGCGTAGACGTAGCTGATGATGAGGCAGCCTGATTCGCGCTGATAATCTGCGAATACAACTGCATCTCCGGCCCCCAGCTCGAAACGGCTTTGGTCGACGTTGTTGCGCACCAAGTCCGTCATGTTCTTCCCTTGCCTCACATCCATCGGAGCGCGTTTGACCACCTCCAGCCGGATTGAAACGCCATAGCTGTCGTCGGTGTCCGGCCTATCACTCCATCTCAAGGCCACAGTAATCGGCCCGAAATTGCAAGCTATGGAGATTGTTAGGCTGGAAACGCCGATCGCCGGCTTGGGCACCAGCTTCGTCATCCCGATCATCTAACAGCGCGACTATCCGCTCTACGACATCGAGCGCGAGCTCCGCGAGATGCTCGAACTCCTCTCGCGGAATGGCTTTGGCCATCACCCGACGGCTCGTGGGAAATGGAACGACATTGCTCATGATCAGCCCCAGACCTTCACGGCTTCCATGAGGAGATCGCGATTCCGGATCGCCCCCTCGCATAAGATCTCGTCCTTGATGCGCAGGCTTAGGGCTTCGTCGCGCTGCCAGTCGTCCTGCGGCCTTCGCAGTCGCACCTCATCGGCGATGCGGTCACGGATCAGGGCCGCACGCGAGGCTTCCTGCTCAGCAAGATCGCCAGCTGCATTGGGGCGCACGCCGACGATTGGGTCATGGCTCTCTGCGAACGGCTGACAGCCTACCGCGAGCCACTGGTGGTGAATCGCCTCAAACACGTCGAAGAGATTGCTGAGCTGGGTGATGTTGAGGCCGCTCAGTTCCACCGCGTCAGCCTGCGTCTTAGCCAACGGCATGGGTTGAGGCACAGCCGGCTCCTCGGCTTTCCGTCCCAGAACGCGGGCGGCCGAGGCACCTACGTCGGCAGCCCGCTCGCGCAGGGACGTGCGCGGGCCAGCCGGTGCCTTCCTGGAGGGGGATTTGGTCATGGTCCTCTCCCTCACGCGAGAGGAAGGTAGCCGTAGGCGAACACGCCCCCGGCGATGATGAGGGTAGCGGCCAACGCCTCGCCAGCGAGATCCAGGAAGCGCCGGGCACGGACGTGCGCCGTATCGGGGCGGATAGGAGCTACAGCCTCCCACGGCTCGATGGCGCCAGGCATCGGCTCATTCGGCAGGATGGGGGTACGGCGTTCGCTCGGAAGCTCGCGGACTGTCCCGATCACAACCGGCCGGCGAATTGGGACTGGCTGGCTGAAGTCCGGGATTTCAGTGAAAGGCTGAGAAGGCGAGCGCGGGCGTTCACCGGCGCGAGCCGGTGCTGTAGGCTTACTGGTAGCCATGATCGTCTCCGAAGGACGTGTCTGGTGAGGGCCGTTTCGGGGTGCCAGCCCCGTTGCGGCCCGTCTTTTATGCGCGTATAAAATAGGTATGTCAATTAATGCGCGCAAAAATTCGACGCGTGGCCGCCCCTCTGTTGACAGCGAGGAGGTCCGCGCGCGCATGCACCGGCCAATGCTAGACGCGCTCGATGGTTGGATTGCCGATCAACCAGAGCCGAAGCCTTCTCGGCCCGACGCCGTCCGAGAGGTCGTTTCTGAGCATCTGAAGGCGAAGGGCTACCTGAAATGAGAGAAGCGCTGGGCGGCGTTCTCATGAGCCTGATGCTCCTTTCGCACCCAGCCTTCAGTCAGGGCAAAGTTGAGGAAGCCTTCTCGGATCAGTTTCTGGCCTCGGAGGCTCGGGTTCGCTTGCGCGTCGCATCGCAGTTCCCACTTCCCCCACTCACCCAGTTCCGCAACATCCGGCGCATCATCACCGAGGCTGCGGTGCAGGAGGAGTTCTGCGGACAGGTGAACGCGTTTGACGAGACCGGCGCCTCGACTGGCTACCGACTCTTCCTCTACCTGCGGCACGGCGAAGAAGAGCGCGTACAGATCCTCGGGTCCGAGGTGCTGAATGGCTTCCGGATTGGTCGCAAGATGATAGGCGCCCTTAAACGAGTTGGCTGCCTGTGAGGCTGCCACCCTCATCCGCCGCCTGGAGATGCGCTGAAGCCGAAGTGGTCGTGGGGAGGACAGGCATATGCGTATGGGACGATCGAAGCGTAGGCTGCCCGACAGCCTGACCCAGCACCTGTCGGATCCGAAGATCGTTGCCTTCAGGCCTCGAACCAATCAGCGCCGGGCCAATCTTCGGACCGAAGCCGCAAAAAGGTTCTACCTCTCGATCGTAACCCTCACCGTCGTCGTGCTGTCTGGTGGTTACCTGCTGCGCCTCTGGTAGCCGCACTTGAAGCCGCCGGCGTCATCTTCATTAAGAAGAACGGCCAGGGGCCGGGGGGGGTGCGACGGGTGCGATGCTTGGTTCTGGGCGGCCAAGCGCCGGCATCATCCAACTGTCCCAGAATGTATGAGTCGGGATTGCGGCCCATCATGTGTTGCCTTGCCCGCCAGTCGCGTTGCTGCTGCGTCAGCAGGTGAATCCAAGGCGGCGGTCCGTTGGGGTCAACGACCCGGTCCTGATCGTCATCCATCGTGGCCTACCTTGGGTTTGCGGCAAGGCAGAGCTTACACGAGATCGGTCCGGCCTGGGTTTTGATGGGTCCGGACGGTAGTCCCGATCAGTCCGTCACCATTTCTCAGGCCCTTCCCAGCCGGATTCGATCACTGCCGCCGTCTTGGCGAAGGAGGGCTGCAGCTACCTGCGGGCGAAAAGCATCACGTCATCCCCCGGGCAGCGCGAGACCGCTGCGAACGAGCTCGTCAACGCCGCTTGCTGATAATCAGCTCGGCGGCGAGCACGCGACGGGAGAGGTAAGAGGCGATCGGCATCGTCCAGCTTTGCCGCGTAGGTTCGGCCGGCGCGAGATCACGCTATTCCGGTTCGGCCCGGTGTCCACCGAGTCTGCGCCAGGTCGCAGGCGGAACGAACGTGTCAGCGGTCCGCTTTCCTCGACAATTCGAAGAACCAGGGAGAACGCCGTGGATGATGATCGCGTGTGGTCGTTCGAGAAGAGCCTGTGGACCTGCGACGCAGATCACTACCGCGAGCTCGTCGACGAAGAATGTCTCATGGTCCTTCCACAGCCGCCATTCGTCCTCGGTGGGACCCAGGCGATCGAGGCGGTCGCCTCCACGCCGCGGTGGGCCGCGATCGAGATCTCGGACAAGCGGATCAGCCGTCCGCAGGAAGGTCTCATCGTGATCGCCTATCATGCAGAGGCGAGCCGCGACGGCGAAACGTACGAGGCACACTGCACATCGACGTACCGCCGTCTGGAGCACGAGGTTTGGCGCGTCGTGCAGCACCAGCAAACGCCTCCGCTCGTGACACCCGCCGCAAAAGTCAGCAGCTGATTGGTGGGATATGGGCGGCCCTAACAGGCCGCCCGCAGAACCACCGGTGTCATCATCATCAAGAAGAACGGCGAAGAGCCAGGGCGGCCCGTCCTGAAAGGAGCAATTTATGCTGAGTCCGGTTGAGGCTTTGAGAAAGCTGCGCGAGGAGATGGTGATGGATCGCCGCAGATCGGTAGATCAGCAGGAAAGTATCCGGAACGTGCAGGCCGAAATCGAGGCAATCGATAGGGCTATCGTAGATGAACTAGCTATGCAGAGCAGCGCCGACTCGAAGTCTGGCAGTATCTCAATTTGAAGTCTGAACCTGGTTCTGCGCGCTCCTCGACTCCGTTTCGTACGTTCGCACGTCCTCTCCCGCTGCCGTATGCATGACGATAAACAGGAGGCTCCCATGGCAGATCAAGATCGTGCGCTCATCAACACGCACGGCGAACAAGATAACGTGGCCTTGGCCCAGTTAGGAGCGTCCGTGATCCTGGCGTGGCCCTTATTAGATCCCGACCTGCAGCGCGATTTAATCGCAACAGCCGCCGTTGTGGATGGCGTCAAACGAGATCCGAGCTTTGAAGAAATTCTGACCCGGCTCGTTCAGATGAATAATCGGGGCGGTGGTTAAGTATGCCCACTGGACCCATGGGCCAGCGATGCGATGCCAAAGCGATCAGCAGCCCCATCTCGGCGATTCTGATCGCTGTTGGCGTCATCTTCATCGAGGAGAATGGCGAGGGGCCGGGTGTGCGGTTGCGCAAAGCTGGACCGACTGATGCCCCGTAGCGTACCCCATGCTCCGGACGTGCGGTTCGCCGTCGACCCGGCCGACATCCCGGCCGAGAAGGTCGCCCGCCGTCTGCACCTGACCATCGTGCAGTTTGAGACGTGCAAGGTAAGGCTGTTCACCCGGGGCTTCCCTCGCCCGGATCCTGACACCGGCATGTACTGCCTGGAAGCGGTCGATCGCTGGCGCTTGCAGCGGCACCCGACCCTGTTTCCTGAGCTTACACCGCCGGGCCGAACTGCGACTGGTGCCGCTCCTGAGAAGGATCTGGCAGCGATGGCCCGTGAAGCCTACGAGCGCCGCGCTGCTGGGAAGGCCCCTTTGGCTGCACCTGCGAGGACGAGAGGTGTCGGCAGACCGAAGAAACACTCCAGCGCAATCGATTGAGCTGCCGGCCCGGCCGCCTACTGACAGAGTGGAATAGCACACTATTTCTCTCGCCCACAGGTTGAGAGGAGCGCCAGTGTCCGAGAACTCCAGCGACGTCCAGGGATACCGCGAGACCAAGGCCGCAAGGGCCGCTGAGCCTGCGGAGACCGTCTCCGACAAGCCCAAGCGCGCTGGCCGGCCGCGCAAGGCCAAGGAAACCACATGGGCGTAGGACGGCAAAAGGCCCCTCGTCACCATTACTGAGGAGATCTTGGTTGTACGGGAGTGCCGTCTCGAACCGTAGCAGTCGTTACGGGCAGGAATGGCGGTGACCATCGTTGCCCCGATACGTGCCGCTCCGACAGTCACACGATCTGACTTTATATGGCCTCGCCCGGCTCTCGACCTGGCGTGTTCCGGATGTCAACAACGCCCCCCTCCCGCCGGCTTCCGCCCCAGAGCTGACCCATAATCGCACCGAGTGAACTGGTTTTCGTTCCAAGATTATTTATTTTCGATAGAGATCGATAATATTTTGTTCATCTTATAGTGCAAAAAAGCGGTGTGCGCCAGAAAATGGATGCCTTTCAATGTCTTCCAGCGTCACCCTCACCGCCGCCACCCGCCAGAACCTGCTTTCGCTGCAGGACACGGCTGCGCTGACCGCGACCACGCAGAACCGGCTTTCCACCGGCCTGAAGGTCTCCTCGGCCCTCGACAACCCGGTGAATTTCTTCACGGCCCAATCGCTCAGCCAGCGCTCGGGCGATCTCGGCAACCTGCTCGACGGTATCTCCAACGGTATCCAGGCGATCCAGGCCGCCAACCAGGGCATCACCTCAATCCAGAAGCTGGTCGATCAGGCCAAGTCGGTCGCCAACCAGGCACTGTCCACCCAGATCACCACCACCGGCACCGCCTCAAGCGCCTATGTTGCCCCGACTGGCGCCGCTACCCTGAACCTTTATATCAATGGCGCCGCTACCACCGTTTCACTAGCGACGGGCGACACAATTGATCAGACCCTCACCAAGCTCAACACGGTTGTTGGGGCCGGTAGCTTCACGAAGAGCACCGACGGCACCAAGATTGTGATGAACGCGTCCTCGGATCTGGAGTTCAAGGACACACCCAGCCAGACGGCGCTCGGTTTCGCTGCCGGTACGGCGAATTCGGGCCCCAGTTACGGAACGAGCACACTGACCACGATGGCGAGCCAGAGTTCGGACCTGAGCGTGTCCGGCGTCTCGGCCCGGGCGACGCTCGCCTCGCAGTACAATAGCCTGCTGACGCAGATCGATCAGCTCGCAGGCGACTCAAGCTTCAACGGCACGAACTTGATCAACGGCAAAAGCGACAACAATAATTTGACGATCAATTTCAACCCAAAGGGCAACTCAAACCTTCAGGTAACGGCGACCGACGAGACATCTAGCGGTCTAGGGCTGACGTCGATTACGAGTATATCGAACAAGACATCAACGATTGGTCAGGGCAACTTCCTGCTCAACGCCGACGTCAATACGACCCTGAACAAGCTCACAACTGCATCCAGTCAGCTACGTACCGACGCTTCTACGTTTGGTTCAAACCTGTCAGTAGTGCAGAACCGTCAGGATTTCACGAAGAACCTAGTCAATGTGCTCGATACCGGTTCGTCGAACCTGACGGCGGCCGATCTGAACCAGGAAGCTGCGAACTCGCAGGCCCTGTCGACCCGTCAGTCGTTGGGCATCTCGGCCCTGTCGCTGGCCAACACCGCCCAGCAGGGCATCCTGCAGTTGCTGCGGTAAGGGTCTGCGACCTCCACGTTGAAACGGCCGGCGCGCGCCCCGGCCGTTTCCGTTAGTGCTCCGGCCGGCCAAAGCGCCATGGCGGGGATGCCGCGTCCGGGTCAGCTGCGCTGAACAGGGGCTTACCGACGAAACGTGTCCCCGAGGGGGGCGCTCTTGGGAATTCTGGCTGATTCAGGCGCTTGCCCGCACCAGTTTGTGGGGCCCGGAGTTTCCCGTGCCCGAACCTGCATTCGTCCTGCATTACTACGATTCCTCCCCTTACTCGGAGAAGATCCGTCGGGCCTTCGGCATCAAGGACCTCGACTGGGCCTCGGTCGAGATCGCGGCACTCCCGCCCCGCCCGCTTCTCGATCCGCTAACGGGCGGATATCGGCGCGTGCCAGTGCTGCAGGTCGGTGCCAAGGAAGCGGCTTAGGCCTGAGCCCAAGCGGGGAGATCTGCTGTTTCCTCCGGCGATCCCCATGTCACCTATCGCGGCGGTTGAGCCTTCTCTGGCTCCTGCAAGCGAGCGCGCCGGTCGCGGTGTTCCCGCCGTTCACGCGCGGCCGGCGCGTCTTTTCGCAGCCTGGGTCGGGCGTCATACTCCTCAACGAAGAAGGAAAGTTTGACTTTTCGGGGGTCAGCAACTCGGGTGCAGCTATTGCAGCACCCGAGCCCCGCCCGCAGCAACACGGAAGTGGGAGGGCGGCGGGAGCCGGGCAACCTGGGAGAAGGCGTGGAAGGCCTTCGAGGCGATGCACAAGGGCGAGGGCCGCCTCGACGCCTCCGCCGGCCGTGCCGGTGTCGTGGGCGGCACGAAGGTCGAGGCGAACGGCTCCGTGAACGTCGTCGTTCAGAAGCCTGGTCCGGAGACGAACATTCGTACCTCAGCCTCTGGTAATTTGTTCAATGATGTGATGCTGAGCCGCGGTAGGACGATGGCTCCTGCGGATAAGGGATGAGAAGCTATGTCTGTCTTGTCGCGTTTTTTTCAGGCAGGTTCCTTTTCATCTGTTAATATTCCGGCAGCGTCGGGTAGAAATGATCACTATCTCGGTCTTGATTTTCTCCGCGGTGTCGCGGCCCTAGCAGTCGTGCTGTACCATTCCTCGACGCGATTTAACTTACCTTTTTTATTTCCTCACGGATATCTGGCCGTCGATTTCTTTTTTTCTTTGAGTGGTTTTGTAATTGCACGGGCCTACCAGACCCGAATTAGTTCGGGGCGATTGGCTGTTCCGGAGTTCGTGCTCATTCGCGCGATCCGCCTAATACCACTTATCGTTCTGGGTACGCTGGTTGCAGCTATCGGCGAGTTTGCACGACCGGGAATAACTAACCAGCATCAGCACTTGATCGATGCGGTATCAGCCTTTTTGCTTAACATTATACTGATGCCGATGCTGTACCCAAACTCACTGACATTCACAGTCTTCCCGTTGAATGGTCCGTCTTGGTCGCTCTTTCTGGAGGCTGTTGCAAACGGAGTCTTCGCGGTTTGGGCTTGGTCCCGTCTAAGGCTACATACGTTGGTCCCGCTTCTCATAGTTAGTTTTCTCGGGATGATCTGGGGTGTACACTTGACAGGCAAAATTGATTTCGGCGCTGTCAGAGATGATTTCTGGCTAGGGTTTCCACGCGTGGGGTGGTCATTTTTTTCAGGAATAATCTTATTCCATTTCCGAAACCACTCACCGAATGTTTTATTTATTATACCGACATGTGTGTTAATATTCGTATTATTAACGCCCGATTTAGGGCATATTAACTCTACGTTTGACACTGTTTGCGTCTTGTTCGTCTTGCCTTGGATAGTATGGGCCGCCTCCTTAGCGCGGTTCAGGTCGACAGGACGGCGCTGGTCAGCATGGAGCGGCGATCTCTCCTATCCGATCTACACCCTGCACTATCCGCTACTCAGGTACCTCGGTGGGGGTGGGACAGTGCTGCAGCTGCCTCTATTTGGACGCCTTGGAGTTGTCTTTTGTGCAACTTTAATGATTTTGGTAGCCTCTGCTGTGGCCTATGTTCTATTTGATGCGCCCATAAGAAAATGGCTCACACAAAAACTCGTTCTTCCTCGACTTTTACGAAAACATCACGGTCTCAAGTTTCTTGAATAAAGACACTCGAATTGTTGAGGGGCGTTGAATGCAAGTAAAAAAATGGACCAAGGCTGGGGTCACGACCTCAGCCACCGGCAACCTCTTCAGCGACAGCGTGCAGATCCACCGGCGGCAGATGGCGTCGATTAGAGCCAACGCACTTGTCAAAAATCGCCCGGGAACACCGGTGGTCTTTCGTGCTTTCAGGAGGGTACACCGCAACGACAGCACTCATGGTCGCGTATGATCCGCTCTTCGATCCTCACCCTCTTGCTCGTTGGGTGCTCAGCGTTGCCCATTCACGCTGCTGATGCTCAGGTTGGTCCCGACGCGCTCAAGCCGATGCTGCAATCGGACAGCCTGGTCTTCAACGGCTTCACGAAGGCGAAGGATGGCCGGCTGTTCTCGCCATTCCAGCGCCAGACGAAGGGCAAGGGCATCGAACTCGGCGAATGGCGCGACGGCAAGCCTGTCGCATTCCCTGACGAGGCGTGGAACGCGTGGAAGCATGGTGACGACCCGGCCAAGGCCTTCGTGGCGGTCAACGCTATCCGCATCGGGCCTGACGGTGACCTCTGGGTGGTCGACAAGGGCGCACCCGGCATGGGCGAGGCACCCCTCCAAGGTGGCCCGAAGCTCGTGCAGATCGACCTTGCCACCAACGCCGTCCTCCGGGTCTACCCGCTGCAGGCGGCGACGACCGAACGGAGCTTCATCGACGATTTCCGCTTCAATGGCCGCAACGTCTACCTGACGGATGCCGGTCAGCCCGGGCTGATTGTGCTCGATCTCGACACGGGAACCTTGAGGCGCGCGCTCGATGGGCACTGGTCGACCATCGCGCAGCGTCCGCTCACCGGCCAGGGCCGCACGTTGCGGGACGACAAGGGCAAGCTCCTGTTCATCCACGCCGATCAGCTCGAAGTTTCCCCTGACGGTAAGACGTTCTACTACCAAGCGTGTACCGGCCCCCTCTACAGCATCGAGACGCGCTATCTGGACGACTCCGGCATGAGCGAGGCCGAGCGGGCCAAGCACGTGAAGCTGTTCGCAGCCACCGTGGCGACCGGTGGGACCGCAATCGACGCGGACGGGACGATCTACGCGAGCGACACAGACGGGTTGCGCATACTCAAAATTGCTCCGGACGGAAGCGTGAGCACGCTCTTGGAGGATCCGCGGCTGGTCTGGGTCGACGCAATGTGGATCGATGAGCAGGGCAGCCTGTGGATCCCGGCAGCGCAGATGAACCGCACGCCGACGATGAACGGCGGCGAGGCGTCGGCGGTGAAATTCCCAACGACGATCTATCGGCTGGAGATCGGCGCGAAGCCGCTGCGCAACTGATCACAGCTCGGACCATCGCTCTCAGGCATGGGCGACCGGCAGTTCGGTGACCTGCGTCGTGTAGCGCGGCGTGCGCATCTCGAACTTGGTGCTCCAATCGCGCCTCGTTACGAGCCCGGAACGGGCCGGTACCACCGCACCTCGACCCCAACGCGCATTGCAGGCGTCCATCGCCGCCATCAACGGCCCTGAGCGCTCCCGGTCCATCCGTCCGATCAGCGCCCGCGGGCTGTGCGCCAGCAGCACCAGATCGTTGGTGACGATCCCCGCCTTGGAATACCGCCACGGTCGCTCGCCCGGCTCGCGCCAAGTCTTCGCCACCCCGTGCCGCGCCGCCTTGATCAGCGCCAGCGTGTCCGACGTGTGCTCCGGCAGCGTGACCGTCGTCGAAACCGATCGCATCGGCGCGTCCCGATCATGCTCGCTCGTATGGTAGAAGACCGTGACGTGGTTGGTCGCCAGCCCCTCGCGCCGCAGCTTCTCGCCCAGGCGCGTGGCGTGGGCCGATACCGCCTCCTCGAGCGTGGCCCGATCCTCGATCCGGCCGGAGAATGAGCGGGTGACCGCGCAGCCCTTCCGCCGGGCTGGGACCATCTCCAGCGGCAGGCAGGCCAGCCCGCGCAGCTCGTGGATGATGCGCTCACCCACGACCGTCAGCCCCTTGCGCACCGGCCGGGGATCGAGGTCGCGCAGGTCTGCGACGCTGTCCACGCCCATGGCCTCCAGCTTGGCGAGCGAGGCCCGGCCGATGCCCCAGACCTCGGCGACGCCGATCCGGCAGAGCCAGTGCTCGTAGGCCGCCACGTCGGTCAGGTCGCACACGCCCCGCAGCTCGGGCACGGCCTTGGCGATGTGGTTGGCGAGCTTCGCCAGGGTCTTGGTCGGGCCGATGCCGACGCAGGTCGGGATGCCAGTCCAGGCCCGCACGGTGGCGCGCAGATCCCGGGCGAGTTCCACCCGCAGGCTTGGCGCCACGTCCGAGAGGTTCAGGAAGCTCTCGTCGATCGAGTAGATTTCGACCTGGGGCGCGAACTGGCGGTAGACCGCGTTCGTGCGCCCCGACATGTCGCCGTAGAGCGTGTAGTTCGAGGAGAACACGCGCACGCCCTGGACTCGGCACATGTCCCGGATCTTGAAGTACGGGTCGCCCATCCGGATGCCGAGCGCCTTGGCCTCGCTGGTCCGGGCGATGGCGCAGCCGTCGTTGTTCGAGAGCACGATCACCGGCACCGCAGCGAGCTTCGGATCGAACACGCGCTCGCACGAACAATAGAAGCTGTTGCCGTCGATCAGCGCCACGGCGCGCCCACCGCCGATCCGATTGCGCTGGCGCAGCTGCAGGGCGTTCACGACAGCCGGCCTCGCGCGACATGCCACCGGATCGAGAAGCGCACCACGCCCCAGATCACACCCTCGCCGAGCTCGTCGACCGCGAAGGCCGGCAGGTCTGGGCTGCAAAAGGCCAGACGGGCGACGTTGCCGTCGATCACCAGGCGCTTGCAGCTCATCTGCCCGTCGATCGCCGCCACCACCACGCTACCATGGGACGGCTTGAGGCTGCGGTCGACGCAGGCGAGATCCCGGTCATAGATCCCGGCCCCCTCCATGGACGAGCCGGAGATGCGCCACAGGAACGTGGCGGGCGGGTTCGGCACCAGCCAGCGCGGCAGCTCCAGCGCGCCCTCCAGGAAGTCGTCCGCCGGGCTGGGGAAGCCCGCGCACAGGGCTTGCCCGATCAGCGGGACCCGCACGGCGTCGGGGCTCTGGATCAACAGCTCGTCGACCCGATTGAGTTGCACCTGCCGCCCCGCTCGCGTGAGAACAAACGCGAACAGACCCGATACGAGTCCGTGGTTCAACGGATGATCGCAGAGGGCATCATCTTGCCGGTGGAGGGCTGTGGATCGCTCCTAAAAACGCGTGCGCAGGCAGCCACTTGCGATGCCCTGCCGCGCCTCGTGTGTGCCTCTCGGCTCCCGCCTCAGGGCGTCGGCGGGCGTATTACCACAACCGCGACATATCGGGCTGCGGGAGCGTTTGGTGGGTCGCCTCGAAGCCGTCGGCGTCATCTTCATCGAAGAGAACGGCGAAGGGCCGGGAGTGCGGCTGAAGAAAGCCAGAAAGGCGAGACCATGTCCGACGCGATCGCGGATAGTCGCCGGTCTTGCCGTCCTTGACCTTCAGGAGCTTGCCGGTGTTGCCGAAGGTCCATCCGTGGAACTGGCACGTGAAGCTGCCCTTGTTGCCGTGCTTGCGCCGGCAGATCATCGCGCCGCGATGGGCGCAGGCGTTGATCAACGCGTGCAGCGTGCCCTCCTTGTCGCGGGTGATCATGATCGGCTGACGGCCGATGCTGGTCGTGAAGTAGTCGTTCGGCTCGGGGATCTGGCTCTCGTGGGCCAGATAGACCCAGTTGCCTTCGAAGATGTGCTTCATCTCTAGCTCGAAGATCTCCGGGTCGGTGAAGATGTCGCGGCGGCACCGGAAGAGGCCGCTCTCGGCATCGTCGACCACCGCCCGCCCGAGCTTGTCCTGGATTGTCGTCATGGCGAACCTCCTCAGATCATAAGTCAGCCGGCAAGCGCGCGCTGGCGCGTCGAGAGGCTTTCGTCGTCGGCCTTGGCCGCGGGCGGCAGCGTGAAGTCGAACGCGATGTCGGCGTAAGGACTGTTCAAGCCGGCCGCGTGGATCTCCGCCGGATCGTCCTGGTGCACGACGTGCGGAATGAGGTTTTCGTTCGTCGCGTAGGCGAAATCATCGAAGATGTAGGGATCCCCCTCGATGTTGATCTGCGTCGTCAGATGACGATACCCGGGGGCGGATATGAAGAAGTGGATGTGCGCGGGCCGAATACCGTGACGGCCGACGGCGCGGAGCAGCAGGTCGGTGCTGCCGCCTGGAGGCACGCTGTATCCGGAGGGGACGATGCTGCGGAACTCGTAGCGACCGTCCTGGGTCGCCTTGACCCGCCGGCGCATGTTGAAGTCCGACTGCGACGGGTCGAAGAACGAATAGTTGCCCTTGGTATTGGCGTGCCAGACGTCCACGATCGCGCCGGGGATCGGATGGCCGGCCACGTCGCGCACGTAACCGTGCATGATGAGCGTCTCGGCCGGGTCGCTTCCGTCGTCGATCCGCGCCCCACTCTCGACCAGGGGCGCACCGGCGACGTAGAGGGGGCCCTCGATCGTCCGGGGCGTCCCTTCCGGGATTCCGGCGGCCCGGTCCTTGATGTCGGCCCGGATGTCGAGGAACCGCTCGAAGCCGAGGCCGGCGGCCCAGAGCCCGAATTCCGGGGCGCCGCCCGCGACGAAGTTGAGGGCGTGCCAGAACTCGTTTTCGCTGACGTCGAACCGGTCGATCGTATCGAACAGATCGCCGACGATCTTGCGGACGATCTCTTTGGTGCGGCGGCTTCCCACCCCCGCATCATTGTCGATGCCGGCGATCTTATCGAGGAACGCTTCGATCTCGGCGGACTTCGTCAATGTCGTCATGTCGCCTCTCCTAGGGGGATGGTTTTCCGACGCCGCGGTTTTACCGGCGGTCGTCGTCAGGATCGGATCAGGGGCCGACCGGGGTGCCGTCAGGCCGGCTCTTGAAGGATCTCGCGCCGGCGTCGCTGCCGGAGGGCGCCCGCTCGATCCCATCGACAGCGCTGAGGGTCGATGGCGAGCGAAGCGGTTTCAGGCGCAGGTAGACCCGGCGCTTCGAAGAGCTTCGCTGCGGGACCTCACGGCATCGCGCACCGGAGAGCCGATCTGTCGGCGGCTCGTGCCGCGCGTTCGGCGAGACATCGAACGATAAAGGTATCGATCTGATAGTGCGATCATGGCCTTAGGCGCGGCCTCCCTTTCGTTTTTAGTCTAGTGAGAGTATGCCTTCGTCGCCTGTGCATCAAAGATCATTGCAGTCTTGAGCGCATACCGGGAGGGTATGGGGTTGGACCTGCGACAGCTTCGATACTTCGTCACGGTCGCATCCGAGCGGAACTTCAACCGGGCCGCCGAACGGCTCCGCATCGCCCAGCCGCCCCTCAGCCGGTCCATCCAGCAGCTGGAAGCGGAGCTGCGCGTCACGCTGATCGATCGGGTCAGCCGGCCCCTGACCCTCACCCCGATCGGACAGCTCTTCCACGATCAGGCGATCCAGATCCTGCGTCGGGTCGACGACATGCGCACGATGATGAACGCCGCCGTCGCGGCCGAACGGAGACGGTTCACGATCGGCTTCGTCGCATCGACGATCTACGCGCGCCTCCCCGCTCTCATCCGCGAGTTCCGTGCGGAGATGCCAAATGTCGAGCTGTCCCTGGTGGAGAGTGGGACGCTCGACCAGATCGCGGCCCTCAAGGAAGGGCGGATCGATGTCGGCTTCGGCCGCATCCGGTTCGAGGACCCGGCGGTGCGCCGGACCGTGCTTCGGCGCGAGATGCTCGCGGCCGCGGTGCCGATCGGCAGCCCTCTCGGTCGCGGCGGCGACCGGGTATCCCTGGCGACCCTGGCGCAGGAGAGACTGATCCTCTATCCGAGCTCGCCGCGGCCGAGCTATGCGGACCAGGTGTTGTCGGTGTTCCACGATGCCGGCGTCGAACTCGGACTGATCCACGAGGTGCGCGAGCTGCAGATCGCGATCGGGCTGGTCGCCGCGGAAGAGGGCATCGCCATCGTGCCGGAATCGGTCCGCCAGGCCCGCACGGAGGATGTCCGCTACGTCGAACTGGCCGAGCCGGTCTCGTCACCGATCATCATGAGCTATCGGATCGGCGACATCTCGCCGGAGATCGCAAGCCTCAAGGGCATCATCGCCCGCAAATACGCGGATTGGGGCTACGGCGTGCCGGAGGCCCTGCGGGCTGTCCAATCCGAGACGGGCGACGCTTGATCCGTCCGTTCGGCTCCATGGGCCAATCCACATGGGTGCGATGATTGACCCTGACCCAGCCAACGGGTCCGCGCTGAGCGCAAGTTTTCGGGCCTCCTGAACCCTGCAGGAGGGTGGATGCCATGCCCTGCAAACGCTTCACGAACGAACAGATCGCCTTCGCCCTGCGGCAGGCGGAGAACGGTGCGACGGTGGACGAGGTCTGCCGGAAGATGGGCGTATTCGAGCCAACCTTCTACCGCGGGAAGAAGCAGTTCGTCGGCATGGAGGTGCCGGAGATCTGCCGGCTCAACCAGCTGGAGGACGAACAGCAAGCTGAAGCGGCTGGTCGCGGACCTGACGCTGGACCGCTCGATGCGTGCCGAGACGTGCTCAAGCGAAGGTGGTGAGGCCCGCCGCTCGCCGCGAGGTCGCCGCTCACCTGCAGGTGCCTATGACGTCAGCGAGCGTCGGGCCCGCCAGGCCACCGGCGTCAGTCGTTCGTCGCAGCGCTACAGGAAGCGATCCGACCCGCAGGTCGCAATGCGCATGCGTCTGAAGGCGCTGGCCGCCGCGCGGGTCCGTTACGGCTATCGGCGGCTGCACATCCTGCTGCGACGGGAGGGCTGGGAGGTGAACCACAAGCGCACCGACCGGATCTACTGGGACGAGGGGCTGTCGATCCAGTCCAACCTGCCCAAGCGCAAGCGCGCCTGGCGCTATCGCCAGGGGCGACCGGCGATCGGCGGACCCAACGAGGTCTGGGCGATGGACTTCATGTCCGACCGCCTGTTTGACGGGCGTCCGTTCCGGATCCTGACCCTCGTCGATTGCCATACGCGAGAGTCACGCTCACTCACACCGAGAACCAACGTCCGCGCCTTCCAGGTGACCGAGGCGCTGGACGCTTTGGTTCGGCTAAGGGGGCGGCCTTAGAGCCTGCGGGTGGACAACGGACCTGAGTTCGCCGGTCGTATGCTCGACCCGTGGGCCTACCTGAACGGGGTCGAGATCGGCTTCTCCCGGCCGGGCAAGCCGACCGACAACGCCGACATCGAGTCGTTCAACGGCTGCCTACGGGCGGAATGCCTGAACGCCTCGTGGTTCCTGTCGCTGACCGATGCCCGAGAGCGCATCGAGACATGGAGGTGCCACTACAATGAAGATCGACCCCACACGGCCCTGGGCGGTTTGACGCCCCGAGCCTTCGCCAACCAAGCTGTCACCGCCCGGGAACTTGTATAGGCGGTAGACCACAAACGGGGTCAACTCCAAGCCCGCCGTGCACTAACTTTAGCCTTGGACTACCTCACGGGGGCCGATCGCGAGGCTCGGCGGATGGATCACCGATCAACGAAAGGCACACCGATGGGGTTCGCCGGCCCTGTCGAGCCAAGTCGGATCGAGCCTCGCTGCCCCTGTCGCTCCGGCGCCATCACTTCAGGCGCGCGGCGGCCCAGGCGATGTGGTCGGCCATGAAGGTCGAGATGAAGAAGTACGAGTGGTCGTAGCCCTCGCGCATGTTGAGGGTCAGCGCGATGCCGGCCTTCTGGCAGGCCTCTTCCAGCAGCCAGGGGCGCAGGCCGTCCTGAAGGAAGCTGTCGGCGGTGCCCTGATCCACTAGGAACTCGGGGAAGCGCTTGCCGTCCTCGATCAGCGCGGTGGCGTCGTGGGCGCGCCAGGCGGCCGTGTCGGACCCGAGATACTTCTCGAAGGCGGGCTTCGACCACCCGGCCGTCGAGGGCTGGGCGATCGGTGCGAAGGCGGAGCAGGACTTGAAGCGCTCGGGGTAGGTCAGCGCGATGGTCAGCGCCCCGTGGCCGCCCATGGAATGGCCGAAGATGCCCTGGCGGGTCATGTCGGCGGGGAATTCCTGCGCGATGAGCGCCGGCAACTCCTCCGTGACGTAGCTCCACATCCGGTAGTTCTTGTCGTAGGGCGCCTGCGTGGCGTCCAGATAGAAGCCGGCGCCGGAGCCGAACTGCCAGTTGCCCTCCTCGTCCGGGATGCCGGGGCCGCGCGGGCTGGTATCCGGAGCCACGATGATCACGCCGTGCTCGGCCGCCGCTGCCCGGTACTCGCCCTTGTCCATGACGTTGGTGTGCGTGCAGGTGAGCCCGGACAGGTACCACAGCACCGGGACCGGGCCGTTCTCGGCCTGGGGCGGCACGAACACCGCGAAGGTCATCGGGCAGCCCGTGGTCTGGGCATCGTGCTTGTAGACGCCCTGCGTGCCGCCATGGGCGCGGGCCTTCGAGATGGTTTCCATCACCTGTGATCTCCTGCGAGGGGGCTGAGACGATCGTCTTCAGGAATTCGCGGCTCTCCGCCCCCTTGCGGGGAGGAGTTGGAGGTGGGGGTGGCTCCGCCAGCCTCAGCCGGCCGAGGGTCACCCGCCCCCCACCCCTGGCCCCTCCCCGCAAGGGGGAGGGGAAGCGCCTTCATCGGCGCGCGTGTCAGTAGACGACCACGGAGCGGATCGACTTGCCCTCGTGCATGAGGTCGAAGCCGTGGTTGATCTCCTCCAGCGGCATGGTGTGGGTGATCAGATCGTCGATGTTGATCTTACCCTCCATGTACCAGTCGACGATCTTCGGCACGTCCGTGCGGCCGCGCGCGCCGCCGAAGGCCGAGCCCTTCCAGACGCGGCCGGTGACCAGCTGGAACGGACGGGTCGAGATCTCGCGGCCGGCCTCGGCCACGCCGATGACGATCGACTCGCCCCAGCCGCGATGGCAGCATTCGAGGGCCTGGCGCATCACGTGGACGTTGCCGGTGCAGTCGAACGAGAAATCGGCGCCGCCGCCCGTGAGATCGACGATGGCCTGGACCACCTTGTCGGTGCCGATCTCGCTCGGGTTGATGAAGTCGGTCATGCCGAACTTGCGGGCCATGGCCTGCTTCTCCGGGTTGATGTCGACGCCGATGATCTTGTCGGCACCCACCATCCGGGCGGCCTGGAGCACGTTGAGGCCGATGCCGCCGAGACCGAACACCACCACGTTGGCGCCCGGCCAGACCTTGGCGGTGTAGATCACCGCGCCGATGCCCGTGGTCACGCCGCAGCCGATGTAGCAGATCTTGTCGAAGGGGGCGTCCTCCCGGATCTTCGCGAGCGCGATGGCGGGCAGGACCGTGAAGTTCGAGAAGGTCGAGCAGCCCATGTAGTGGAACACGGTGCTTGAACCGCCGGGGCTGCCGCCGGTGGAGACGCAGGAGAAGCGGCTCGTGCCGTCCGGCATCACACCCTGGCCCTGGGTCGCCCGGATCGCGGTGCACAGGTTGGTGCGCTGCGAGAGGCAGGACTTACAGTTGCGGCATTCCGGCGTGTAGAGCGGGATGACGTGGTCGCCGGGCTTCAGCGTGGTGACGCCGGCGCCGACCTCGCGGACGATGCCCGCGCCCTCATGGCCGAGGATCGCCGGGAACTTGCCCTCGGAATCCAAGCCCGAGAGGGTGTAGGCATCGGTGTGGCAGATGCCGGTGGCCATCAGCTCGACGAGAACTTCGCCGGCCTTGGGCCCCTCGATGTCGATGGTCTCGATCGTGAGGGGCTTCTTGGCCTCCCACGCGACCGCGGCGCGCGTCTTCATCACGTGTTCCTAGTGTCTGGACGATCACGGACGGCGTCGAACGGCCGACTCTTCGGCGCACCTCGCTCAAGGGCTGTGCACCGAACGGTCCGAAAATCTGGTGCGTGTGTGATGGTTCTGGCGCCGGGATGCAACGTCTGCGTTCGGGTTTCGGGCATGCCCACTCGATTTGCTTCCGACGACGCGCGATCAGTACCGCTCTGCGCCAAGTGCGTGTCGCCTGCCGGTTTGAAGGGGCACATCCCGACCAGCGTGCAGCGAAGGAGGTCGGGCACGACGAGTTCGATGCGTGCGGCCCCGGGTGAGGCCGATGGCGAGCTTGATGCCCTCTGGCCTCCGCTTTCGCCGGGGCGATCAGGGCGCGCCGATGCGGGATCGACGCGCCCATCGAGGGGAGGGGCCTCACGCTGCCAGTTCGGGCTGCCGAATCGGGACGGGCAGGTTTCCGGCGAGCTCGGCCTTGATCATCGCCAATCCCTTGCTCGCGAGCGCCAGGGTCGGCGCATTGGTGTTGCCGCTCACGATACGGGGCATGATCGAGGTGTCGACGACCCGCAGCTCGCGTATGCCGCGCACCCGCAGCGTTGGGTCGACCACCGCGGCGTCGTCAGTGCCCCTCCGCGGCGGAACCTTCACGGCCGAGCGCAGCCAGGAATGGTGCAAGAGCCACGGCATGCACCGCCGCGGCGTCGAGAAGGATCCAGATCAGAAGGACCCACATCCTGAGCTTGTCGAAGGACGTCGTGCCGGAGCGGCGCCGGGTGGTCGATCCTTCGGCAAGCTCAGGATGAGGGCACCTTCGGCTG
>NZ_JAKSYK010000021.1:0-7157 GCF_022829425.1 Methylobacterium sp. J-072
CAGCCGAAGGTGCCCTCATCCTGAGCTTGCCGAAGGATCGACCACCCGGCGCCGCTCCGGCACGACGTCCTTCGACAAGCTCAGGATGTGGGTCCTTCTGATCTGGATCCTTCTCGACGCCGCGGCGGTGCATGCCGTGGCGGCATCCTGATCCTTGGGGAAGACATCGAGGGGAAAACCGACGACCTCACACAGATCCTCATAACCGCTGGATCGACGTTCTCGCGGATCTGCGGTGTCACAGACAGCTCGTTCAAGAGCCTGCTGCTCGCGCCGTTGCTCGCGTCCTCGGACGACGAGGCGGTCGTTCTCTCGAAAAACAACTCCAGCGTGATCATGCGGATGTCACTCTCCGCCGGCGGCAATGCCGAAGCCGCCCGCTACCTTCTAGGCGGCGACGCCGAGGTCGCGATCTGGGAGAAGATTTGGGATCGATACGAGCCCGAGCAGCTGGCGTACGAGGTGCTTCTCGCTCCCCACCATTGCAGCTGGCATAGCCTCTCGTGGGACAGCTGGTCGAAAAAGCGGGAAAGGGCGCAGGTTTCTCAGAAGGCCCGCGACGCCCTTGGCCAGGCCGCGCCTGGAGCGCACATCCTCTCGAGCAGCTGCGAGATCAAGGAAGAAGAGAACGATCCTCCATGCATTCGGGCGAAGTGGGAGTATCTCGCGATCCTCAAGCCCGGGTGCGGAGCGTTCCGGTGCGTCGCGGACGAACCGGACGACAAGCCGCTCCATATGCAGGTCACCTACTACGGACCGAAGCCCAGCCGCTGGGCGACAGTAGCCGGTGGTGCTCTCGGAACAGGCGTCGGCACCGAGGCGCTCGGGCACGGTTGAGCCATGATGTTCATCGCCATTCTACGGGCAGTCAGGATCGCCAGAGCTCATCCTTCCGTCCGAGACGTCAGGCACGTCGTCCACGATGACGACGGCCCGATGGCAGCCGAGCTCGACATCTTCACTGAACTGCCTGCTGCGTGGCGCACGAACGGGATCAGTCCCAGCGGCGTGCGCGCTCTGGAAACCGTGACCATCCTCTTCCCGGCAAATTTCCCCACCATTTCGCCAAGAGCCTTGCTCCGTCTGGATTTCGACCGGAACCACCCTCACCTTCTCTCGACGCCCGCGGATCTCCCGCCGATGCCTTGCATCGTCCAGGGTCTTCCATCCGAGCTGATCCAGAGCAGGGGGTTCGAGGGGTACGTCGACCAACTGGTGGATTGGCTCGACAAGGCCGCGATGCTGGAGCTCAACAGCGTCGAGCATGGCTGGGAACCGGTCCGCCGCAACAACATCGACGACGAGATGATCGCCGACGGAGCAGCCTTGCGAGGGCTGGCCTGCCCGGCCGGCGGCGGCTTCGTTCGACGCACGCGCTTCCTGCAACTCAAGAAGCCCGGTGGCGCCCAGTACGTCCGACTCGTGACCGTCGCCGGAGAGCAGGTGGCCGTCGAGAAGGCGGCCTGCACGAAGCAGTATGTGAGGGATGAACTCTGGCAGGGCCAAGGCATGATGCTCGTCGTGGCGCCCGCCGACGTGGATGGTGCCCCGAGAGTCATCGACCAGCCGGTTCCCGAGACGGTATCGACCGTCGCCGACCTGCGGGATCGGGCCGAACTCTATGGGTGCCGGCGGGAGCTCGAGGGGAAGCTCGACCACATCGGCCTTTGCCTTGCGCAAGGGACGTTGACGCCGGCGCCGCTGGCGATCGTCTTCCTTGTGAGGAGGCCTTTCTCCGTCGTCGGGGTCGGATCGGATATCGAACTCTGCTCCTACGTGATCGATCTGGAGCCCAACGAGGATCTACTGAACGGCCGCGGTCGCGTTCGTCTCTGCGCAATCCGGGAGGCGATATCGATCGCCCTGCTGCGGCTCGCTTCGGGCGACGAGGTGGACTTCGAGCGGCCGGACTGGGCGCTCCTCGGCTGCGGCAGCGTCGGATCCAAGATCGCGTTGCATGCCGCGCGGCGGGGCCTCGGTCCCCGGATCGTGGCGGATCGCAGTCTCCTCTCTCCCCACAATTTCGCACGGCATGCCTTGCTGCCCGACGATGTCGACACCGGTCGGGTCTTGGAGTCCAAGGCCGAGGCGCTCGCGGTGGTGTTGCACCGACTGACCCAGCCCGCCTCGGCCGAAACGGAAGACCTGATTTCCCTGACCGAGACGCCTGAAGGCCGCTCTCGGATCGCGGGAGGGCGATTGCTCCTCAACACAACCGCCTCGACACTGCTGCGGGAGCATCTCTCGTTCTTGGATTGGGAATCGCGTCCGCGCATCGCCGAGGCGCATCTGCTCGGCGCCGGTGTGGCCGCATACGCCTCGATCGAAGGTGCCGATGGAAATCCCAACGCAAGCGATCTCGCAGCCGAGGCGTATCGCCTCATCGCAGAGGACGGCGAGCTGAGTGGGCCTGTCTTCAGCGCCAAGGCCGAAGCCGTCGAGATAGGCCAGGGATGCAGCTCCGTGACCTTCGCAATGCCGGACGATCGGTTGAGCACCCTTTCGGCGGGGCTCGGCAGCGTGGTCGCGGGATGGTTGAAGACGGAGCAGGAGGAAGGTGGCCAGGTCGTTGTCGGGAAGCTGGCCCAGGATGGCTTGTCGCAGAGCTGGCGACGCGAGGAGATCGAGCGCCGGATCGTTCTAGATGGATCGTGCGGACATCAGGTCCGGATTAGTCCCCGGGTCGATCGGTTGATACGCGCCGAGATCGCCTCCAAGCCCGAAGTCGAGACGGGCGGCGTCATCGTCGGACGCTATTCGCAGATCGGTAACACGTTTCAGGTCGTCGACATCATGCCGGCTCCGCCGGACAGCGTCTTCTCGGCGGAGAAGTTCACATTGGGAACTATCGGATTGAAAGCGTCGATCCGGAAACTGCTGAAGGATTCCGGTCGATCGATGTACCCATTGGGTACTTGGCATAACCATCTCGTAGAGAGTGGACCATCGACGCTCGATGCTCAGACAGCTGTTCGTTTGTCTATGCGCCAGTACTTCCCGGTTTTGTTGTTGATCGCACTTCCTGGAGGCTACACCTGCTTGACTACCGAAACCTTCCAGGACCGAACTTGAGTTGGCTCTCCCATCAAGCCCGACCGAGCCGTATCGATCCGGCGGGCGATCCGAGGCGCTAGATGGCAAAATCGCTGAAAGATCAAAACAATTGGCGTTTGTGGCTCATCGTGGTCGCGAACGCGATCTTCTTCTACGTCGTCCAACAGGCCAACGAGATGCGCTTCGACGGGCTGCCGGCGTTGTTTAAGCAGATCCCCAATCTTCTGCCGATTGGGCTCGCAGGCGTGGTGGCCACGGTCCTCAACACTCTTCCAACTGCAGAGTTGAAGGCGACGATTGTCTACTGGAGATGGAACGACGCTCTGCCCGGGCATCGTGCCTTCAGTAAATACGTGAACAGCGATAGTCGTATCGATCAGGAGCGGCTTCTTAAGGCGTACAAAGGAACGTTTCCTGTTGCAGCAACGGATCAGAATGCTGCTTGGTACAAGCTCTACAAGGTCGTGCGCAATGACGTGACGGTTTTGGATTCAAACAGAGTATTTCTTCTGCTGCGCGATTATGCGAGCTTAAGTTTGCTATTTATATCTATTTTCGGAATCTCTGCATTCCTGTTGATCGAGAGTAGAGTTGTGGCGGCGCAGTATCTCGGCGTCCTAATCCTTCAATACCTGATCGTGCGCATCGCCGCCGCGAACGCCGGTGTGCGTCTGGTGACGAACGTGCTGGCTCTCAAGACGGCAACGGGACGATGAAGCGGCGATAGTCGACGGATGCGCGGCAACGATTCAGTGTCGGCTTGCAGTCAGGGAGCTGGTAGGTCGGTCAGCATGCCAGTTCGATGCCGGATCTGCTTATAAGTCGCCGTGGTCTCTTACGATCGGCACCCCAGACACCGCGCCGATCCACGACTAGTGCACTGACTCAGACGGATGGTTCAGGGGCTCGATTGAGGGCGTCGAAGATGGCGGCGGCGGGCTTGGTCCAGACGAAGGGGCGTGGGCTTCGGTTGTGCTCGGCGATGTAGCGTTTGATGGCAGCCTGAAGGTCGACGATGCTGGTGAAGCTGCCCCGTTTAAGGCGGCGGCGCGTCAGCGTCGAGAAGAAGCCCTCGACGGCATTGAGCCAAGAGGCCGAGGTCGGTGTGAAGTGGAAGGTCCATCGCGGGTGGCGGGTGAGCCAGGCGTGTGGATCGGCGCCGAAGCATGACCCCGAAGTAGATGCAGCTAAATCTTTGTTCCAGCTACAAAAATTGAGGTTGAGGTGGGGTCAGGATCAGCGCTGATCGTGACCCCACGTTGTGATCCAATTCGAGCTTGATCTCAATAATTTAAGCTCATTTGCGGAAGGGGTGACGCTTCGACGCTGAACCACACCCTGCCGCACCGATCCTGGGCATCCCATAAAAAGGACCTCATTTTTTTCGAAAATATGGGCGTACCTGGCTGGGGCGCACATTTTTTCGGGCTCTAAAAGATCCTCTTTCCGGGCGGCCAGCACCCTGCCTTGGCCGTAGCGGGCGTGCATGCGAAGACGCCTATATACACGTCACTTCAAGCCCAACCTACATGATGACGACGCACATGCTTTCGCTCCGCGCGTCATCGTTATGATCGAGGCGGCTGGCTTGAATCGTGATGCGGTCCAAAGCTTGCGGTATCAGCGGTACCAACGCTGATCTCATGGTTGCCCCAAGGACAGAGCCTATGCGCATTCTAGTCGGCTGCGAGATGACCTACGAGTTTCCGCAGCCCACCCCCGTCATCGCGACGCTTAACGTCCACGCATCCCGCTTCTCCGATCTCGAACGGCCCGACTATCTGATCACGACACCCGCAGTCCCGTTGGATGGCTACCGCGACAGCTTCGGGAACTGGTGCAACCGTATGGTCGCTCCTGCAGGTCGCTTTACGCTCAAGACCGATACGATTGTGCGGGATCACGGCAGCGGCGATACGCAGGATGCTGATGCCCAAGAGATCGCGATCGAGAAATTGCCTTCTGATACCGTGCTGTTTCTGCTTGGCAGCCGATATTGCGAAACTGATCGCCTATCGTCCATCGCCTGGAATTTATTTGGCCATATCCCGCCAGGCTGGAGCCGTGTGCAAGCGATCTGCGACTACGTGCACGATCACATCACCTTCGGGTATGAGCATGCGCGCGCCACCCGGACAGCGTTCGACGTTTTTGAGGAACAGCAGGGCGTTTGCCGCGACTACGCGCATCTGGCGATTACTTTGTGCCGCTGCCTCAACATCCCGACCCGCTACTGCAACGGCTATGTCAGCGACATCGGCCTGCCTCTACCGCATGCGCCGGGCGATTTCGCCGCCTGGATGGAGGTTTATCTCGGAGGTCGCTGGCACACCTTCGACCCACGCAACAACAGCTCGCGGATTGGCCGGATCCTCATCTCCTACGGTCGCGATGCTGCGGATGTGCCGCTGACGCTCACTTTCGGAGCGAACAGTCTCACTAGGTTTCATGTAACGACCGAGGAAGCCCCGCCCCTACCCTGAAGTGCTCCGCAATAATCGACCCGGAGCGTGCCGTGCTCGGGGTGCATCCCGAATAGCAGCTCCGCCGTCCAGCCGAGCCGGTGCGCCTCGTCCCCGAACCGGGTGATGAAGTCCAGGCAGTTCTCCCGTATCGGGCTTCACCGGCTCGGTGGCATGTACCGGCAGGGCGAGGCGTGCGGGGAGATGTTCTCGATGTTCCCGTGCCAGATCGCGACGGGGTTCGGGAGCATGGTGGGGGCAAGACCAGCTGACATGCCGCCGAGCTACGGCAGGGCGCGGCTCTCGACCATGCGGCCAGAAGCGGGGTTGCTCAGCATGGGTTGGGCTGGGTCAAGCGCAGGCTTTGTAGCCGCCCCGCCCGGCTGCCTGCCGAGCTATCTCCAGGACACGATTGCGGCCTTGGTCGTCCTTGATCTCTGACCACAGACGCAGGAGGGCGAGAAGGTCGTTCGCGTCGTAGGCAGGCCGCTCGCTCAGGAAGCCGGCCACCGGCACATTGAGTGCGCGAGCAACCCGTTCCAAGGCGGAAGCGTGGCCGATGAGACTGGGATCAAGCGTGTCCATACTCGCGCAACGCGCCATCGAACGGCCGGATCGCACAATGTATTCAAAATACCGTTAGGCATACTGCCGAGGTGATCGGCCCGGCCCGACTCCGTGATCGGGGCAACGCAGTCTTTACCCTGGCCACGGCGGGCCGAAACTTGCGTGGGGCAGGGTGCGTACCGCGCCCATGAGCAGCGAACGCATCATACCGACCGAGCCGGTTCCCAAGCCCGAGGACACGCTTACCGAGATGCTGCAACCCGAATTTATTGCGGGCTGGAAGGCACTGGTGGGAGAGCCGCCGGCCACGATGCTCGAAGACCGCTCCGAGATGATCCGGGTCTTGGTGGAGAGCACCTCGATCGCCCCGCTGGACGGAGTGGACGTCGCGGTCGATGGCGATGAAGAGATGCCGGCTCAGTCGCCGCTATCCTCGGCAAGAGCGTCGTCGTAAGCGTCGAGCAGCCAGGCGAGAAGGTTGGTCCCAACGTCGTCGTTGAGACTGCCTATAGGCCTATCGGGAAGCTTTTGGGGCGACTGTGACCGCGCCTCAGCGAGCAGCCTGCCGGCCAGTTGCTCCAGCGCGTCGCCGAGTGGCACCGGCATTTGATCGGCGGGCATGGCTGCACCCCTTGATGGCGTACCAGCCGGCTCGGCCCCGCCGCCCGATCTGATCACGGGCTGGCGAGGGAGTTCGTCGATCTCACCGGCGTTTGCGTAGGGTGCCGGGATCTGGTTAGTGCGCCGTCATGTGAGCTGGCGGGGTCTTGTGCCGGAACAACCCACACAGAGTCCGGAAGGCCAGAGCGTCTGCTTACGACCGATTTCGTTGAAAAACTCGTTGGCGGCCGAGATCGGAGAGGGGCGGGATGAGCCCTCGCCCTCGAGCTGGGTGTCGCCAGCCGGTCAGGCCGGGCTCGGCTGCGGGATCGGGAGGAGCTTTGCGAGCTTCCTCAGGTTCTGAGCGGCGGCTGCGAGGTGGAACTCGTCTCTTGCTTCGTTCGGCCCTCGCAGCCGGAGGCGGTCCAGCTTCAGGATACGCTTGAGGTGGGCAAACAGCATCTCAACCTTCTT
>NZ_JAKSYK010000030.1:0-34769 GCF_022829425.1 Methylobacterium sp. J-072
ACGCCCCCGGAACCCGCATTCACCGCCGTGGTCTCTCACCCGACGTCCGCCTCGTAGTGGGCGGGTCCGCAGGTTGCTTAGGGTCAGCCCAGACCCGGGTCGCCGCGGGAGCATTTTTCCGCCCCCGCCGGGCAAACTGCCGCCCGACCTCACGCCCGCATCCGAGACACGCCCCGCATCGGTTCGCCGCCCGGGGCGATGGCGGCTGAGAGCCACCGATGCGGGCACCGCCCCGCCCTCCGAACCCGCCGGTCAGCCACCGCACGGACCCCCGAGGAGCGCCCCGGGATCGCTCCCGAAGCACCGAAGGACAGGTGGCGGCTAATGAGCACAAAATAGGAACATTGTCAAGGGTAAGGTCGTTTGTTTTGCGTGTTCCGTCATCGCGCGCGCAGCGAAGCGACCCAGAGCCACGCTACGTCTAGAGACCGCGCGCAGCGATCAGGGACCACCCCTCACCCCACCCGTTCGAGCCGACTCGCAAAGAATCCGTCGAGGCCGCCGCGGGCGCCCGGGATCTCGGGCAGGTGGCACGGCAGGGTGCGCAGATCGCCGTTGCCGTCGATCATCTCGGTGGCGCCGCCGACCTCCTCCGGCTGGACCGGCACGCGTCGGTAGCGGGCGTCGCGGGCCAGGAAGGCCGCGATCTGCGCCTCGCCCTCCTCCGGCTCCAGCGAGCAGGTGCAGTAGACGAGCCGGCCACCGAGGCGGACCAGCCCGGCCGCGTGGTCGAGGAGTTTGGTCTGGAAGGTCGCCAGGCGGGTGATGTCGGCCTCCGACTTGGTCCAGGCCACGTCCGGATGGCGCCGGATCGTGCCGGTGGCCGAGCAGGGTGCGTCGAGCAGCACCGCGTCGTGGTCCTGCGCCTCCAGGGCCAGGGCGTCGGCCACCGCGATGGTGACGTCGAGGCCGAGCCGGGTGACGTTCTCGCGCAGGCGCTCCAGCCGCGGCGCCGAGCGGTCGACGGCCGTGACCTGGGCGCCGGTGGCGGCGAGCTGCATGGTCTTGCCGCCCGGGGCGGCGCAGAGATCGAGCACGCGGGTGCCGGGCCCAGGGGCGAGCAGCCGGGCCGGGATCGCCGCGGCGGCGTCCTGCACCCACCAGGCGCCCTCCTGGAAACCCGGCAGGTCGGGGATCGCCGGCCCGTTCTCCGGGAGCCGCAGGGAGCCGGTCGGCAGCCGCACGGCGCCGAGCGGCTCGACCCAGGCGGCCGCGTCGCCGCGCGGGGTCAGGTCGATCGCCGCACCCGCCAGATGCGCCCGGGCGATGGCGCCGGCGCGCTCCGGCCCGTAGGAAGCGGTCCAGCGGCTTGCCAGCCAGTCCGGCGTGTTGACGGCGAGCGCATCGGCGGATTCGGCCAGGATCGCATCGCGCTCCCGGGCGACCCGGCGCAGCACCGCGTTGACGAGGCCGGCGAGATGGGTCGTCCTGTTGTCGCCCTTGGCGAGCCGCACCGCGCAATCGACGGCGGCGTGATCGGGAATGGCGAGGTCGAGGATCTGGGCGGTCGCGGTGGCGAGCAGCGCCGTGAGCCGCGGCTTCTCCACCGGCAGGCCGTGCTCCAGCCGGGCGGCCAGGGCGGCGCGGATCAGGCCGTAGCGGCGGAAGGTCGCCACCGCGATGGCCCGGGCCAGGGCGGCGTCGCCCGGGCTCAGCGCCTCGGCCCGGATCGCCAGCGCGAGGGACTCGTCGAGGGCCGGGGGGCGCTGCTGGCCGATCATCTCGGCCACCACCTGCATGGCGGCCCGTCGGGCGCCGAGGCCCGCGCTGTCGGGCATGGTCGCACCCGTCGATGTCTCGACCCGCGTGTTGCGGCCTGTGTCCCGCGATGCCACTTCTGCTCCTGAACCCGATTATCCTCAGACTTACGCCCTCACACCCGAGCGACCGCGATGCAAGACCCGAACGGACATGACGGGACCGATGGTGCGGCGACCGCCCGCACGCTCAGCCCCGCGGCGGAGCGTGCGCTGGCCGAGGCGGCCGAGCGCCGCGCCGCGATCGACGCCCGCGCGGCGGCAATCCGCGCCGCGCCGGAGCATCTGGGTCGCGGCGGCCTTGAGCCGGTGCGCTACCAGGATTGGGAAGTGAAGGGACTCGCGGTCGACTTCTGAGCCGCGCCGGGCGCCTACTCGGCGGCGACGCCGCCGTAGACCACCGGCGGCGGCTCGGGCCGGGCCTCCGCGGCGCCCGCGCCGAACCGCCGGTACCAGAGGCCGGTCAGGATCGGCACCAGGATCGACGTGACGATGATGCAGATCGTCACCAGCACGGTGGCGGTCTGCGCCGCCGGGGCGAAGTGCGGCGCCACGGCCGCGATCGCCAGCGGGTTGGCGGCGGCCGCGCCGGCGGTGGACGAGGCCGCGAGCCCCGCCGTCCCGGTGCCGCCCCCGATCGCCTTGTCGGCCAGGATCAGCGGGATCCCGGTGAGCACGATCACCGCCAGCGCCAGGACGATCCCGAGCCCCGCCAGCGGCGAGAGCAGGTTGTTGAGGTCGACCGTGTTGCCGAGCGCGAAGGCGAAGAACGGGATCATCAGCTGGCCACCCGGCGCGAACAGGGCGCGCAGCTTCGGATCGAGATTGCCGAGCAGGAAGCCGACGAGGAACGGCAGCACCGCGCCGACGAAGATCTGCGGCTCGAAATGGGCCGCCCCGGAGGCGCCGAGGATGATCATGCTCATCAGCGGGCCGGACTCGATCGAGGTCAGGATGAAGGCGCCGGCCTCCTCGCGGCTGCCGTAGGTCTGCATCAGGGAGGCGTAGAGGCCGCCATTGGTCATATCCATCGCGCAGACGATCGCCAGGATCGACAGGCCCGCGAAGAACCCGGTCTGGATGCCCTCGGGCGGGATGAACAGCGACGCGACCAGTACGATCGCCCAGGCCGACAGCAGCTTGGTCAGCACGAGGGTGCCGGACTTGCGCAGCACCGTTCCCGTCGCGCGCAGGCTGACCGACGCGCCCATGCAGAAGAACCAGACCGCCAGGATCGGGATCACGCCGGTCATGATGCCCTGCGTAAAGCCCTTGAAATAGGCCGGCGCCCCTGGCGTGAACGTCTTGCACAGGGCGCCCAGCAGGAGCGGGACCAGCATCAGGCCGCCGGGAATCCTGTCGATCGCCGCCTTGATCTGCATGGCGCGTTCCCTCCGGTGCGTTCGCCGACGCGCCGGATCTGGACGGATCCGCGGGCGTCGCGCCGATCCACGCCTCTATCGGGCGCCTTTGGACCGGTGCGCGATCCTGTTGCCGCATGGCCGGAGGCGTCAAGACGAGGCCGCGACACCGGGCGCGGAACGTCGCGAGCTGGGCCCCGTTGGGCTGGTTCACAAGCAGGAGGCTAGGATGGCGACGAAGGTATCGGCCCACGGCGCGGCCGCCGGACCGCACGGCGAGATCGCCCTGGCGCGGGGCGAGCGGCTCGGGATGCGGATGTGGCGGGCCGAGGAGCCGAACGCCGACAAGCCGATGACGTCCTCGCCCCACGAGACCGTGGGCTACGTGATCAGCGGCCGGGCCGAGCTCGTGGTCGGCGGCGAAACCGTGGCGCTTTCGGCGGGCGACTCGTACTGTGTCCCGGCCGGCGCCGAGCACACCTATCGGATCCTTGAGACCTTTACCGCGGTGGAGGCGACTGCGCCGCCGGCCAAGTAGACGCGCGGCAGGTCTACCGCGTCATGTAGACCTGCGCGCCGACATCGACCCGGGCGTAGAGATCGACCACGTCCTGGTTGTACATCCGGATGCAGCCATACGATGCGTAGGTGCCGACCGAGTTCGGCCGGTTGGTGCCGTGGATCGCGTATTCGCCGCCCGCGAGCGTCATGGCGGCGGCGCCCATCGGGTTGCTCGGCGAGCCGCCGGCGATGAGGTTCGGCAGCCGCGGGTTGTCGCGCTTGACCTCGGCCGGCGGCGACCAGGCCGGGGCGACGTATTTTCCGTCGATCGCGGCGGTGCCGAACCATTGCTTGCCGGGCCGGCCCACCGCCACGGGGTAGCGGATCGCCGTGCCGTCGCCGTTCACCAAGTAGAGCTTGCGCTGGGACACGCTGATCACCACCGAGCCCGGCGCGACGCCGTTCTGGAACGGCACCACCTCCCGCGCCTGGGCCGCCCCCAAGCAACCCGCCAGCATCGCGCCGGCCAATCCGAATAAAGCCAACCGACCCGACATCACCGACTTCCTCGACACGCAAGAGATCGTGCCGGCCAGTAATCCACGGTCGCGCTTGCCGTTCCACGAAAAGCTATGGTTGATGCGGCATTGATCCCGGGAAGTCTTAGGCAGGGTAAAGGAGTAGCGTAAATCCGGCGGCTGGCCCGGTTCAGCGCTCGACCAACACGGCCCCGCGGAGGTCTTCGGCCTGCCAGCCGTGGCGCTCCAGTTCCGGGTCGCGATGCTCCTCGACCGGATGGCCGACGCAGAGATAGGCGACGAGCCGCCACGTTTCCGGTACGGCCAGGATTTCGGTGACGCGGGCCGGCTCCAGGATCGAGACCCAGCCGACCCCGAGCCCACGCGCCCGGGCGGCCAGCCAGAAGCACTGCACCGCCCCGACCACCGAATAGGCCAGGGTCTCCGGCATGCTGGCCCGGCCCAGGCCGAGGCCGGTCTCGGTGGCGTCGTCGCAGAAGACGGCCAGATGCTCCGGCGCCTCGGTCAGGCCGGCGAGCTTGAGCGCCCGGTAGCGCGCGGCGCGCGCCGCGTCGTAGCCCTCGGCGGCGGCTGCGTTGCAGCGGGAGAAGTTTTTCGCGATGGCGGCGCGCCGGGCCGGGTCGGACACCCGCACGAATCGCCAGGGCCGGCTGTTGCCCACCGACGGCGCCCGGTGCGCCGCGGCCAGGCAGGCCCGCAGATGATCCGGGTCGATGGCGTCCGGCCGGAACCGGCGCACGTCGCGGCGCCACGCGAACAGCGTGTCGAGGGCCTGGATGAAGCTGTCGTCGAAGGCAGGCGGACCCATGATGGGGCCCGCCATACGCGTATCCGACGGCAAACGGGAGGACGAAAACCGTCCGGCCGGGGGTGCCGCATGGCGGATCATGAAAAAAGGCCGCCCGAAGGGGCGGCCTGAAGTCATTGGGTCTCGAAACCTCGGAGTGCCGAATTCTGGGATCCCGACCGGTGACCGAAGGCTGGGGAGCTGGGTAACGGCCGCCGGCCGGGCAGGAGCCGGCGAGGTTCAGTCGCTGTTGTACCGCCGCAACGCGGCTCGCAAAAGGCGCAAATCGGGCGGAACCATGTTTTTTGCTGCTAGGCTGTGTCGTGGGTGACACGGCGCCTCGCCCCGGCCGCCCTTGCGGGGCGCGGCGGTGGGGGCCATCATCCGGCAAAGCATGGGTGCCACGGAGCGACGATGACGGAGCGGACGAGCGCGGGGTCGAGGCCCGAGGAAGCGGCGGGCCATGTCATTCCGTTCCCCGCCCGTTCGGAACCCCCGCAGATCGCCTTCAACCGGGACGAGCTGCGCACGATCTTCAACCTCTACGGTCGGCAGGTCGCCGCGGGCGAGTGGCGCGACTACGCCATGGATTTCCGCCGGGACAAGGCGGTGTTCTCGATCTACCGCCGCAGCTCCGAGATGCCGCTCTACCGGATCGAGAAGGACCCGAAGCTCGCCCGCCGCCAGGGCGCCTACGCGGTGATCGCCGCCAGCGGGCTGGTGATGAAGCGCGGGACCGAGCTGGCCCGGGTGCTCGCCGTGCTGGAGCCGCCGCCGCGGGCGGTGTGAGGCTTCGGGGCCGGCCCTTTCAAGGTGTTTGGTGCAGCGCTTCGGGCGAGACGCGACGCTCTCTCCTCCCCCTTGCGGGGAGGAGTTGGAGGTGGGGGTGGTGCAGAAGGCACCGTGACGCTCGATCCTGCACCACCCCCACCCCTGACCCCTCCCCGCAAGGGGGAGGGGAAAGCGCCTAGTTTTCAAAGCGTAGGCAACAAGTGGAGACGTCGGATCCGCGGGGTGAAACGTCTCGATCACAGCCCGATCCAAACCCCATGAAAAGGCTGGCTTCGGGATCGCGTCAGGCGAGGCTCAAGGTCCGGACAGTCGCAAAAATCTCCGCCTGGACCTCCGGCGGCAACGGCAGGATCGGCCGCGGCGGCTCGGCGCGGCAGAGGCCGAGATGGTCGGCCAGGGCGTAGACCACCCGCAGGCTCGAATGGGCCTTGAACAAGGCCCAGAGCGGCGCGAGCGCGGCGTTCAGCACCCGGGCCTGCGCCGCGTCGCCCGCCTGGACGGCGCGGGTGATCGCCAGGCAGGTTTTCGGGAACAGGCCGCCCGCCACGCTGAACCACGTCGTGCCGCCGGCGATCAGCGCCTCGGTCGCGTTCCAGTCGCCGCTGAACCCGACGGGGAAACCCGCCGGCACTGCTCCGCTGAGAGCGGCGATACCGGCCTCGGCCGCGGACGGCTCCGGCGCGGGGCACTTGGTCGCCACGACGCCCGGCAGGCGCGCGATCCGGCCGATCAGGGCCGGCGAGAACCGGAAATGCGTGGTTGCAGGGTTGTCGTAGATCACCAGCGGCAGGCCGCCCTCCCCCGCCACGGCCTCGAAATGCCGGAACACCTCATCCTCGGTGAGCGGCGTGTACGAGACCGGGGCGAGCAGGCCGGCATCGGCGCCGGCCGCCCGGGCATCCCGGGCCAACCGGATCGCGTCGTCGGTGCGCAGCGCCCCGATCCCGACGAGGATCGGCACCCGGCCGGCGACCGTCTCGGCCGCGATCTCCACGGCGCGGTGGCGCTCGTCCCGGGACAGGTAGGCGTAGGTCCCGGTGCTGCCGAGCAGGCCGATCGAATCGACCCGGGCCTCGGCGAGGCGCGCCAGCAGCCGGCGCAGGCCCTCTTCATCGACGCGGCCCTCGGCGTCGCTCGGGGTGATCGGGAAGGCGGACAGGCCGGAGATTTTTTCGCGCATGACGAAATGATAGCGGGATCGGCGCCATCCATGCAGACAAAAAGAAACCCCGGCGGTCTCCCGCCGGGGTTTCCTGAAGTCCGGGTTCGTGCGGCGCTTAGCGGCGGTCGCCGATCAGGCTGAGCAGGAACTGGAACATGTTGATGAAGTCGAGATAGAGGGTCAGGGCGCCGTTGACCGACATCTTGGCCGCCATCTCACCGTCGAAGCTGCTGGAGAGATACATCTCCTTGAGCTTCTGGGTGTCGTAGGCGGTCAGACCCGCGAAGATCAGCACGCCGAGCACCGAGATGGCGAACTGCAGGGCCGACGACGCGAAGAAGATGTTCACCAGCGACGCGAGGATGATGCCGATCAGGCCCATCATCAGGAACGAGCCCATGCCCGACAGGCTGCGCTTGGTCGTGTAGCCGTACAGGCTCAGCGAACCGAACGCCGCCGCCGTGATGAAGAACACCTGAATCACGCTCGCCCCGGTGAAGACCAGGAGGAGCGACGACATCGAGGCGCCCATCACTGCCGCGAAGGCCCAGAACATCGTCCGGGCCGACGAGGCCGACATCCGGTCCATCCGCATCGAGAAGACGAAGATGAACGCGAGCGGCGCGAGCATCAGGACCCACTTGAGTGGGCTCTGGTACAGGGTCTGGCCGAAGGGTGTCAGGAGCGGGCGCGAGCCCTGATAGGCCGCGACCGACGCCATGTTCAGGCCGAGGGCGACGAGACCGGAGATGCCGAGCCCGACGACCATGTTGTTGTAGACGCCGAGCATGAAGGTGCGCAGGCCCTGATCGACCTGGACCTGGCTGCCGGCGCCGGCGTAACCGGACGGCTGCTGAGCGCCGTACCGGAAGGGGCTATTTTCAAATGCCATGGGAGTTTCCTCGCGGAGGCTCTCTCAGCGTGGTGTTTCGGGCGAGGCCCACGCAGGACCTCTGGCGCCAGTCTGGCGCCTCGGACACGAATATGTTGCGCGGCCGTCGCCCGCACAAGTCCCCGGCCACGGTTGCGGGGGCGCTTTTCCGATTCCGGACGATGTATTTTTGTCCATGAAGTCAGGGATTAAAATGGATTCCTGGGTTCACGGCCCCGCCTTCGACTGGTGGTTGCCCGGAGCCCGTCCGTTCGTTGTCTCGGGAGCCAAGTCTTAACCATCCGCAGCGACCGGAGGCGGGGCTGCGAAGACTGGGCGCTAGATCTGCCGGAGATACGGCGCCGGCTTCTGGCCGAGGATGCGCCAGGTTCCAGCCAGCCCGATCAGGATCGCCAGCGCCACCGCGGCCAATGCGGCGACCAGCGCCCCGGACAGGTCGAGGCGGAAGTCGAGATGCATGACCTTCGCGACGATCACCCAGCCGGCGAGGCTGCCGGCGGCGAGGCCGAACAGGGCGGTGGCGAGCCCCAGAGCCGCGTACTCGATCGCGTAGGCCGAGAGTAGCCGCGCCCGGCTGGCGCCGAGTACCTTGAGCACGACGGCGTCGTAGAGGCGCGCCCGGTGGCCCGCCGCGATGGCGCCGGCCAGCACGAACAGGCTCGCCAGCACCGCCACGGCGCTCGCCCCGCGGATCGCCAGGACCAGGCGGCCGACGAGGTCGCCAATTGCGTCCAGCGCGTCCTTGACCCGCACGGCGCTCACCGAGGGGAAGGTTTTTGCCACATCCCGCAGGATGCGGTTCTCCGCGCCCGGATCGGTGCCGCCCGGGAGCGACAGGGTGGCGAGATCCGAATGCGGCGCGCCGCGGAACGTGCCCGGCGAGAACACCATCACGAAGTTGATGCCGAGGTTGCGCCACTCCACCCGGCGCAGGTTGAAGATCGTCGCGGTGAGGTCGCGCCCGAGCACGTTGACGGTGACGGTGTCGCCGACTTTCAGCCCGAGTTGGCGCGCGAGTTCGGCCTCGAACGAGACCAGGGGCTTGGCGCCCTGCTCGGCGCTCCACCACGCGCCCTCGGTGAGGGTCGAGCCCTCCGGCACCGTGTCGCCGTAGGTGATGCCCCGGTCGCCGTCGAGGACCCAGGCGGCATCCTCCGGGGGGCGGATCTTGTTGGCCGGTACGCCGTTCAGGGCGACGATCCGACCGCGCATCATCGGCACGTCCTCGATCTTGCCGTTGGGCGCCGAGCGCGCCAGGAACGCCCGGAACTCGGCCGCGTCGCGGGACGGGATGTCGAGGAAGAACAGGTTCGGCGCCCGCGCCGGCAGGGTCGCGCTGATCGTCCGGCGGACATTGGCGTCGATCAGGCTGAGGGTGACCAGCAGCGTCACGCCGAGGCCGAGCGACAGGACGATGGCGGGGGTCAGTGCCCCCGGCCGGTGGAGATTCGCCAGCGCCATCCGGGGCGCCGGCCAGCGCGGATGCGGCAGGCGGCGGGCGAGCGCCATCAGGCCGAGCGCCACCCCGTGCAGCAGGGCGAAGGCGATGGCCGCGGCCGCGATGAAGATCAGCGCCACCCGCCGGTCGAAGGCCGTCCCGACCGACAGGCCGACCAGGGCCGCGAGGCTCAAGGCGAGCCAGATCCGGTAGCGCCAGCGCGGGCTGACCCGGGCGGGATCGACCGTGTCGCGGAACAGGCCCGAGACCGGCACGTCGTGGGCACGGCCGAGGGGCGTGATCGCGAACGCGAAGGCGGTGAGCAGCCCGTAGGCGGCGGCCAGTGCCAGCTCGCCCGGGGCCAGCGTCGGATTCAGCGGCAGGGGCAGGTCGGCGGAGAACAGCGCGTCCAGCAGGAACGGCAGGCTCGCCCCGATCACGAGCCCGATCAGCGTCCCGATCCCGGCGATCAGCATCACTTGCGTGAGGTAGAGGGCCACCACCTGCGAGCCTGGCGCGCCGACGCTCTTGAGCGTGGCGATCGACGGGCGCTTGCGCTCCACGAAGGCGTGGACCGCGTTGCCGACGCCGACCCCGCCGACGATCAGTGCGGTCAGCCCCACCAGGGTCAGGAACTGGGTGAAGCGCTCGATGCTCTTGGCGAATCGCGGGTCGGCGTTGCTGCGCGACCGGATCTCCCAGCCGGCCTCCGGCGTCGCCGTGCGGATTCGGGCCTGCGCGGCGTCGAGATCGGCATCCTGGGCGGCGTCCTTGGGCAGGACGATGCGGTAGCTCCAGCGGTTGAGGCTGCCGGGCTGGACCAGGCCGGTCGCCCGCAGGGTCGGCTCCGAGATCATCAGCCGCGGGCCGAAGCCGATGCCGCCGGCGATCTTGTCGGGCTCGGAGGTGAGGGTGCCGCGGATCGCGACATCATGGCCGGCCAAGGCGATGCGGTCGCCGACTTTCACGTCGAGGCGGGTGAGCAGGGCCGGGTCCGCGAGCGCGCCAGGCGCCCCGTCGCGCTCGGCGAGCAGGTCGGCGAGCCGGCCCGGCGGATCGGTGACGAGTTCGCCCGCCGCCGGGTAGGTCGCGGGGTCGACGGCCTTCAGCTCGACCAGCGCGGCGTCGCCGCTGCCCGCCACCGCCATGGCCCGCAGGGACGCCACGGCATCGACCCGGCCCTCGCGCGACAGGGCCTGCCGCTCGGCCTCGGTCGCCTCGCGGTTGATCAGGTTGTAGGCGAGATCGCCCCCGAGGATCCGCCGCCCTTCGCGGCCGAGGCCGTCGGAGAGCGAGCGCGAGATCGAGGCCACGCCGGCGATCGCCGCGACGCCGAGCGCGATGCAGGCGAGGAACACCCCGAAGCCGGACAGGCCGGCGCGCAACTCACGCACGGCTAGGCGCAGAGTGAGCGGGATGCGGCGGGGGGAAGGTTCGGGGCGGGTGACCGTGCCGTGCATCAGGCGCTCACCGCCTCCTCGATCCGGCCCGAGCGCAGGCGCACGGTGCGGTCGCACAGGCGGGCGAGGCTGTTGTCGTGGGTCACCAGGACCAGGGTGGCGCCGCGGTCGCGCTTCAGACGGAACAGGAGATCGACGATCTGCCGGCCGGTGGCCTCGTCCAGATTGCCGGTGGGCTCGTCGGCCACCAGGATCGCCGGATCGGGGGCGACCGCCCGGGCGATGGCGACGCGCTGCTGCTCGCCGCCCGAGAGCTGCGCCGGGTAATGGTGCAGCCGGTGCCCGAGGCCGACCGCCTCCAGCTCGGCGCGGGCGCGCTCCAGGGCGCCGGGCCGGTCCGCGAGTTCCAGCGGCAGCGCGACGTTTTCCAGCGCCGTCATGGTCGGGACCAGATGGAAGGCCTGGAACACGATGCCGATGCGCCGGCCCCGGAAGCGGGCGAGCGCGTCCTCATCGAGGCGGGCGAGATCGGTGTCCTCGATCACGACGCCGCCAGAATCCGGCCGCTCCAGCCCGGCCATCACCATCAGCAGGGTCGACTTGCCCGAGCCCGAGGGGCCGACCAGCCCCACCGCCTCGCCGCGATCGACGCTGAGCGAGATGCCGCGCAGGACGTGGACCCGGGCGGCGCCGCGGCCGAGGCTGAGATCGATGGCGGACAACGCGATCGCCGGCTCGCGCAGCACCTTGTCGTGGCTCACGGGGCGGACGATCTGTGGGCGATGACGAGCATGGCGCGCGAGGTCCTGACTTGGCTTCAAACTTGGCTGCGAACTTGGCTGCACGGGCCGTTGATGCAGCGCGATATGGGGGGCGCATTGGGGCCGCGCCATGACGGCATTCGCCGAGCCCGGCGGGCGGCCCTGTTTGTCGCAGCGCTAGCGGGTCTGATGGTCCCTTTCATGACAGAGAGTCACGCGGCGCCCGGCGGCCCGATCAAGCTCGTCGCCCTCGGCGACAGCCTCACGGCCGGCTACCGCCTGCCGTCGGAGGCCGCCTTTCCGACCGTGCTGGAGCGCCTGCTCAAGGCCAAGGGCGCGGACGTGACGATCGCCAATGCCGGCGTCTCCGGCGACACCGCAACCGGCGGCCTCGACCGGGTCGACTGGTCGGTGCCCGACGGGACCGCCGGGGTCATCCTCGAACTCGGTGCCAACGACATGCTGCGGGGCACCGACCCGAAGGTCACCGAGGGGGCACTCGCAGCGATCATCGAGCGGCTCAAGGCCCGGGGGATCCCGGTGCTGCTCGCCGGCATGCAGGCCGCGCCCAATCTCGGGCCGGACTACAAGGCGCGGTTCGACGCGATCTTCCCGACGCTGGCCAAGCGCTACGACCTGATCCTCTACCCGTTCTTCCTCGACGGAATCGTCGGCGACCGGGCCCAGCACCTCGATGACGGGCTGCACCCGAACCGGCAGGGCGTCGAGACCATCGCGACCCGGATCCTCCCCGCCGTCGAGACTTTTTTGGGGGGCCTCCGGCAGGGGGCGGCGCGCTGATGCCGCGCCTGTTCACCGGGCTCGCTGTGCCGCCCGAGGTCGCGGACGCGCTGCGGATCTACCGGGGCGGCCTGCCGGGGGCGCGCTGGATCGAGCCCGGCGATTACCACGTCACCCTGCGGTTCCTCGGCGATGTCGCGATTCCCGTGGCCGAGGACGTGCTGGAGGCGATGGCCGAGATGCGGGTGCGCCCTGCCCTGACGGTGACCCTCGACGGGCTCGGCATCTTCGGCGGCGACAGGCCGCGGGCGCTCTACGCTTCGGTGATACCGTCCCCGGAATTGATCGATCTCCAGGCCGAGCAGGAGCGTCTGGTGCGCCGGGCCGGAATCGAGCCGGAACGCAGAAAGTTCACCCCGCACGTCACCCTGGCCCGCCTGAAGCGTGAGGCCAGCCCGGAGGCGGTGGCGATGTATCTCTCGCAAGGGCCGACCTTCGCGCCGCTTTCTTTTGCCGCCGACCGGGTGACGGTGTTCTCGGCCAAGGAATCGACCGGGGGCGGGCCGTACTTGGCGGAGGCGGAGCTTTCGTTCGTCTAACGCCTACACTCCAACCCACCACCTCATCCTGAGGTGCCGCGAAGCGGCCTCGAAGGAGTGATCCAGAGATCGCGGTGTCGTCTGGAGGGCTCCTTCGAGGCCCGCTGGCGCGGGCACCTCAGGATGAGGGCGTCGGGTTGGATGCCCGGAATGGACCTACAGCCGTCGCAACGCCACGCTCTCGATCCGGTGGCTCGCGCCCTTGGTCAGGATCAGGCTGGCGCGCTGGCGCGTGGGTAAAATATTCTCGCGCAGGTTCGGCAGGTTGATCGTCGTCCAGAGCCGGTCGGCGATGTCCAGGGCCTCGCGCTCGGGCACCTCGGCGTATTTCCGGAAATAGGAGCGCGGGTCGCGGAACGCGGTCTGACGGAGGCGCATGAACCGGGTGACGTACCAGCGGTGCAGGTCGTCCTCGTGGCCGTCGAGATAGATCGAGAAGTCGAAGAAGTCGGACACGAATGGGATCGCGGTGCCGTCCCGCGGCAGGCGGGCGGGCTGGAGCACGTTCAGGCCCTCGACGATCAGGATGTCGGGGCTCTCAACCACCCGCTCCTCCCCGGGCACCCGGTCGTAGACGAGGTGGGAGTAGAGCGGCGCGGTCACGTGCTTGTGGCCGGCCTTCACGTCGTGGAGGAAGCGCAGCAACGCCGCGGTGTCGTAGCTCTCCGGAAAACCCTTGCGCTCCATGATGCCGTTGGCGGTCAGCTCGGCATTGGGCAGCAGGAACCCGTCGGTGGTGACGAGGTCGACCTTCGGGGTGTTGGGCCAGCGCGCCAGCAGCGCGGCCAGGATGCGGGCGGTGGTCGACTTGCCCACCGCCACCGATCCGGCCAGCCCGATGATGTAGGGGGCCTTGGTCTCGCGCTCGGCCAGCAGGAAGCGCTGCGTCGCCTTGAACAGGCCCTGTGTCGCCGCGACGTAGAGCGAGAGCAACCGCGACAGCGGCAGGTAGATCGCCACCACCTCCTCGACCGAGATCGGGTCGTTGATCGATTGCAGCCGCTCGATATCCTCGGCCTTGAGGGTCAGCGGCGTGTCGGCGCGCAGCTGCGCCCATTCCTCGCGGCTGAAGCGGCGATAGGGCGAGAGCCGGTCCGATGCGTCGAGGATCGCCTCGACCGAGCCCGGCAGCGCGGCCGCGTTCACGCGTGGCGCCTCGCGGCCTTCTCGGCGATCCCGCTCTGCGCGGTGCGGCGCTCCAGCTCCGCCATCACGGCGTCGAGCTCGACCCCTCCGGCCCGGAGCAGCACCACGAGATGGTAGAGCACGTCCGCAGCCTCGTTGCGCAGGCCGGTCTTGTCGCCCTGCACCGCCGCGATGGCCGCCTCCACGGCCTCCTCGCCGAGCTTTTTCGCCGCCTCGGCGGGGCCTTTGGACAGGAGCTTGGCCGTGTAGGAGGTCTCCGGGTCGGTCCCGGCGCGGCTCGCGACGAGCTTGGCGAGGTCGGCGAGCGTGTAGGCGGTCATGAAGCGATCTGCATGTGAGGTCGGCCTTGAGGGTTCGGCCGAGGCCGTATTCGGCAGGAAACTGCGCTACGGCCGCCCCGCGGGCAAGCAGCGCAGGTGAAGGCGGGGCGGCTTTGTCCGACTTAAACCTGATTCGGAGGTCGTATTCAGCCGTTCGGCAGGTGCCGGGCCAGCGCCTCCAGCACGGCCATGCGCACCGCCACCCCCATCTCGACCTGCTCGCGGATCAGCGACTGCGCGCCGTCGGCGATCTCGGAAGAAATCTCGACGCCGCGGTTCATCGGGCCCGGATGCATCACCAGGGCGTCGGGCTTGGCGAGCGCCAGCTTCTCGCCGTCCAGGCCGAAATAGCGAAAGTACTCCTTCACGGAGGGCACGAACGAGCCGTTCATGCGCTCGCGCTGGAGGCGCAGCATCATCACGATGTCGCAGCCGTCCAGGCCCTTGCGCATGTCCGTGAAGGTCTCGACGCCGAAGCGCGCGATCCCGGCGGGCAGCAGCGTCGAGGGGGCGATCAGGCGCACCCGCGCGCCCATGGCCTGGAGCAGGATGATGTTCGAGCGCGCCACCCGCGAGTGCAGGACGTCGCCGCAGATCGCGACCTGAAGGCCCTCGATCCGGCCCTTGTTGCGGCGGATCGTCAGCGCGTCGAGGAGCGCCTGGGTCGGGTGCTCGTGGGCGCCGTCGCCGGCATTGACCACGGCGCAATCGACCTTGCGGGCGAGCAGATGCACCGCGCCGGCCGATTCGTGGCGGACCACGATGATGTCCGGCCGCATCGCGTTGAGCGTCGCGGCGGTGTCGATCAGGGTCTCGCCCTTCTTCACCGAGGACGAGGCCACCGACATGTTCATCACGTCGGCGCCGAGCCTTTTGCCGGCGAGCTCGAAGGAGGATTGCGTCCGGGTCGAGGGCTCGAAGAACAGGTTGATCTGGGTGCGGCCCCGGAGCGTCGTGCGCTTCTTCTCGACCTGCCGGGAGATGTCGACGGCGGCCTCGGCCGCGTCGAGCAGCGTCTCGATGTCGGGCCGGGTCAGCCCCTCGATGCCGAGGAGGTGCCGGTGCGGGAAGGCCGGAGGCGCGGGACTCGTCATGATGAGACGGGGGTGTAGGTCCGGCGTGGCATCCGGGCAAGGCGGGCAAGCGCCTGCGGCCCTTTTCATGGCCTATGCCTGCGGCCTTTTTTCATCGGTTGGTAACTTGCGCGTCTGCGCCACGTATCAGCGGCATCCGCACCGCCACGACCCTCGCGAGACGCACGCTTGAGTACCGAACGCCTGGACGCGACCCCCGCGCGCGAAGCCCCCGAGACCGTCGACGCCTCGGGGCGCCGCTGGTTCTACCGCCACCCCGCGGTGATCCGGGTGGCGCACTGGATCAACGCCGCGGTGCTGCTGGTGCTGCTGATGAGCGGCCTGCAGATCTTCAACGCGCACCCGGCTTTGTACTGGGGCGCGGTCTCGACCTTCGATGATCCCGCCCTGGCGATCACCAGCGAGCAGGGACGCGACGGCACGAATCGCGGCGTCGTGACGGTCGGGTCGCACAGCTTCGACACAACCGGGGTGCTGGGCCTGTCCCGGGAGGGCGATGGTACCGTGGACCGCGCCTTCCCGTCTTGGGCGACCCTCCCGGCGGATCAGGACCTCACCACGGGGCGGCGCTGGCACTTCCTGTTCGCGTGGTTTTTGGTGATCAACGGTGCGGTCTATCTGCTCTATGGGCTGTTCAGCGGCCAGCTCCGCCGCCGCCTGATCCCGGACGGTGATCAGATCCGCGACTTCGGCGGCTCGGTGAAGGAACACTTGCTGCTGCGCTTCCCCGAGGGCGAGGAGGCCAAGCGCTACAACGTCATCCAGAAGCTCACCTATTTCGTCGTGGTCCTAGGCCTGCTGCCCGCCATGGTGCTCGCTGGGCTCGCCATGTCTCCCGGGGTCGATGCGGCCTGGCCCTGGCTGCCGGACCTGTTCGGCGGCCGGCAATCGGCGCGCAGCATCCACTTCATCGCCGCCGGGCTGCTGGTGCTGTTCGTGGTCGTCCACGTGGTGCTGGTGCTGGTCTCCGGCTTCCTCAACAACATGCGCGGCATGCTCACCGGCTGGTTCAGCCTCGGCCGTCCCGAGAAAGAGACCGCGCGATGATCCTGCACCGCCGCAAGCTGCTCACCGCCGGCGCCGGGCTCGCCGGAACCGCCCTGCTCGGCGGCTGCGACCGCTTCGCCGGGACGGAGACCGGGCGCCGCACCCTCAAGGTCGGCGAGGATGCCAACCTGTTCGTCCAGCGCCTCTTGATGTCGCCCGCGACCCTCGCCCGGGAATTCCCCGCCGCGATGATCTCGCCCTGGTTCAAGCCGAACGGCACCATCGACCCGCCGGACCGGGAATTCCGCGCCCTGGCGGCGAAGAAGTTTTCGGATTTCAAGCTCACGGTCGACGGTCTGGTGCAGACGCCGCTGTCGCTGAGCCTGGCGGATCTGCGCGGGCTGCCGGGCCGCACCCAGATCACCCGCCACGATTGCGTCGAGGGCTGGAGCTGCATCGGCCAATGGTCCGGCGTGCCGCTCGCCGAGCTCTTGAACCAGGCCGGGCTGAAGCCGCAGGCGCGCTACGCCGTGTTCCACTGCGCCGACACGCTGGAATATGCCGGCGGCGGTCTCGAAGGCGGCGACGGCGCCTCCCTGTGGCGCCCCGAGCATCCGGGCTCGGTCCGCGACGGCTTTATCCAACTCGCCGCCGCCGAGGATTGGGGCGGCACACCGACCGCGACCGACGCGCCCAAGGACGATTGGGGCCAGGGCACGCCGGAGCCGGAGGCGCCGGAAGATAAGCGCACGCCGATCCGCTACTATGAGAGCATCGACCTGTTCGATGCCTTCAACCCGCAGACGATCCTGGCCTACGACCTCAACGGCAAGCCGCTGCCGGTCTCGAACGGCGCCCCCCTGCGCCTCCGGGTGGAGCGCCAGCTCGGCTACAAGCAGGCCAAATACGTGATGCGGGTCGAGCTGGTGGAGTCGCTGTCGGGCTTCGGCCAGGGTGGTGGCGGCTACTGGGAGGATCGCGGCTACGAGTGGTACGCGGGGATCTGAACCGGGCGAGGCAAGCCAGCCGAGTCGTCGATAATCACCTTCGATCCGCAATCCTGTCGGATTCGCGCGCCGCAGACGACAGCGCCCGGCGGGCCGTTCGGCGACCGGCGCCATTTGACAACCCGCCCCTCGTAACCCACTTGTCCCCGGCGCGCGGCCCCGGCCCGACGGCGGGCACTCGTCCCACGCGAATTTCGAACAGAATTCGTCCGTCGCGCCCAGGCTCCGTCGAGGGGCAGAGGTCTGAATGAAAGTCGTCGTCGTCGAGTCGCCGGCCAAAGCCAAGACGATCAATAAGTATCTTGGCCGCGACTATGAGGTGATCGCCTCCTTCGGGCATATCCGCGACCTGCCGGCCAAGGACGGCTCGGTCGATCCCGAGCAGGATTTCCACATGGTCTGGGAGCTCGCGGACCGTGGCGCCAGCCGCGTCAGCGAGATCGCCAAGGCGGTCAAGGGCGCCGACAAGCTGATCCTGGCGACCGACCCGGATCGCGAGGGCGAGGCGATCTCCTGGCACGTCCTGGAGGCGCTGAACGCCCGCAAGGCGCTCAAGGGCATCCCGGTCGAGCGCGTGACCTTCAACGCCATCACCAAGGCCTCGGTCGAGGCGGCGATGCGCAAGCCGCGCGAGATCGACCAGGCTCTGGTCGACGCCTACCTGGCGCGCCGGGCGCTGGATTACCTCGTCGGCTTCAACCTCTCGCCGGTGCTGTGGCGCAAGCTGCCCGGCGCCCGCTCGGCCGGCCGCGTGCAATCGGTGGCGCTGCGGCTCGTGGTCGAGCGCGAGATGGAGATCGAGAGCTTCAAGCCGCGCGAGTACTGGTCGATCGTCGCGACGCTCACCACCACGGACGGCGCGACCTTCGAGGCCCGCCTGGTCGGGGCCGACGGCAAGCGGATCCAGCGCCTCGATGTCGGCACCGGCGACGAGGCGGCCGCGTTCAAGCGCGACCTCGAACTCGCGACCTTCCAGGTGGCGAGCGTCGAGGCGAAGCCGGCCAAGCGCCACCCGCAGCCGCCGTTCACCACCTCCACGTTGCAGCAGGAAGCCTCGCGAAAACTCGGGATGGCTCCGGCTCAGACCATGCGGGTCGCGCAGCGCCTCTACGAGGGCGTCGATGTCGGCGGCGAGACCGTCGGCATCATCACCTACATGCGGACCGACGGCGTCGACATGGCGCCGGAGGCGATCCAGGACACCCGGAAGGTCATCGGCAAGGAGTTCGGCGACCGCTACGTCCCGGACGTGCCGCGCAAGTACAGCGTCAAGGCGAAGAACGCGCAGGAGGCCCACGAGGCCGTGCGCCCGACCGACATGAGCCGCCTGCCCAAGCTGGTGGCGCGCCATCTCGAGCCGGAGCAGGCCAAGCTCTACGACCTGATCTGGACCCGCACCATGGCGAGCCAGATGGAATCGGCCGAGCTGGAGCGCACCACCGTGGACGTCACGGCCAATGTCGGCCCGCGCCGGATCGACCTGCGCGCCACCGGCCAAGTCGTGAAGTTCGACGGCTTCCTCGCCCTCTATCAGGAGGGCAAGGACGACGAGGAGGACGAGGAGAGCAAGCGCCTGCCGCCGATGAAGGCCGGCGATCCCCTCACCCGCGAGCGCATCACCTCGACCCAGCATTTCACCGAGCCGCCGCCGCGCTATTCCGAGGCGAGCTTGGTTAAGCGCATGGAGGAACTCGGCATCGGCCGTCCCTCGACTTACGCGGCCGTTCTCCAGACCCTGCGCGACCGCGAATATGTGAGAATTGAAAAGAAACGGCTGCAGCCGGAGGACAAGGGGCGCCTGGTCACGGGCTTCCTGGAGAGCTTCTTCCGGCGCTATGTCGAGTACGATTTCACCGCCGACCTCGAAGGCCAGCTCGATCGGGTCTCCAATGCCGAGATCGATTGGCGAGCGGTGCTGCGCGATTTCTGGAAGGACTTTTCCGCGGCGATCGGCGAGACCAAGGAGCTGCGTGTCACCGACGTGCTGGAGGCGCTCAACGGCCTGCTCGGCCCGCACATCTTCCCCGACAAGGGTGACGGCTCAAACCCGCGCACCTGCACGGTCTGCGGCACCGGTCAGCTCTCGCTGAAGCTCGGCAAGTTCGGCGCCTTCATCGGCTGCTCGAACTATCCGGAGTGCAAGTACACGCGCCAGCTCTCGGCCTCGGGGGTCGATGGCGACGGTGATGGCTCCTCGGCCGAGGGCGGCCAGCCGGGCGTCCGGGTGCTGGGCAACGATCCGGTGACCGGGATGCCGGTGACGATCCGCGACGGGCGGTTCGGGCCCTTCGTCCAGCTCGGCGAGGCCTCCACCGAGAAGGATGCGGCGAAGCCGAAGCGCTCGTCCCTGCCGAAGGGGCTCTCGCCGTCTTCGGTCGATCTGGACAAGGCGCTGGCCCTGCTGGCGCTGCCGCGCGAGGTGGCGCGCCACCCCGAGACCGGCGAGCCGATCCTGGCCAATCTCGGCCGGTTCGGTCCCTATGTGCAGCACGGGAAGATGTACGCCAATCTCGGCAAGGACGACGACGTGCTGGAGATCGGGGCGAACCGCGCCATCGACCTGATCGTCGCCAAGGAGCAGGGCGGCGGCCGCGGCCGCCCGGCCGCCGATCCGGGCCGGCCGTTGGGCAAGGACGAGACGAGCGGGCGCGACCTGGTGGTCAAGGCCGGCAAGTACGGCCCCTACGTCACCGACGGCGAGGTCAACGCGACGCTGCCCAAGACCATGAATGCCGAGGCGCTGACCCTCGACGAGGCGATCGCGCTGGTGAATGCCAAGCGCGCCTCAGGTGGCGGCAAGCCGGCCAAGCGCAGCTCGGCGCGCAAGGCTCCGGCGCGGGCGGCGACCGGCGAAAAGTCGGCGGCGAAGAAGACGGCTGCCAAGAAGCCGGCGGCGGCCAAGAGCCCCGCGGCCAAGAAGGCGCCCGCCAAAAAATCGGGCGCCGGCTGAGACCGGTCGCCTGATCGACGACGGTCAGACCAAATAGCTGATCGTTGCCGCCAGGGCGGTGGCAAAGGTCGCGATGGCGACAGTTGCGGAGGCCACGAGCAGACGGGATTGCGGCACGGTCACCGTTTCCTCGTCGCACCCGAATGCGGTGCCGGCGGCATACTCGAAACGGATCAGGGTGAGGCGGCGGGCCTCGATCGCGGCGTTGCTCATCGACGGCGGCTCCCTGACCACGGTCAAGTTCTTTTCCGACCTAACGCGGACGGAGCCATCCGGTTCCGATCCGGGACGGCGAGGAAGCGTTAACTCACCGTTGTGCAACGTCGTGATGACGGCAGCCGCCGCGAGACGGCGCCCGGCGTAGGCTGCGCCCCTCGCTCGTGGCGGCGCAGCATGCGATGGTGGGGCGGTTCGGCGACGCACCGGACGCTCTGGATGTTTCTGTTTTGTTCCGCTATGATGCGGGGATGAAGGCGCATGCTGCACGATCGAACGCCCGTCTGCCCGACACCGAGCCGGCCGATGCGCCGCGTTCGCGGAGGCCGCGCGTGAGCGATCCGGCGCGCGACCTGTTCGGGCCAGGCAGCAAGCCCCCTGCCCCGCGCGCGACGGAGCCGCGGCGGCGGCTCGCGGAATCGACCTCGGTCCCGACCATCGCGGCGGCCGAGCCCGAGGCCGGCTACACCGCCTCCGACATCGAGGTGCTGGAGGGGCTGGAGCCGGTCCGGCGCCGGCCCGGCATGTATATCGGCGGCACCGACGAGCGGGCGCTGCATCACCTCTTCGCCGAGGTGATCGACAATTCCATGGACGAGGCGGTGGCCGGCCATGCGAGCTTCATCGAGGTCGAGCTGGAGGAATCCGGCTCCCTGGTGATCACCGACAACGGCCGCGGCATCCCGGTGGACCCGCACCCGAAATTCCCCGGCAAATCGGCGCTCGAAGTCATCATGACGACGCTGCACGCCGGCGGAAAGTTCGACTCGAAGGTCTACGAGACCTCCGGCGGCCTGCACGGCGTCGGCATCTCGGTGGTCAACGCCCTGTCCGATCTCCTCGAAGTCGAGGTCGCCCGCAACCAGACCCTCTACCGCCAGACCTTTTCGCGCGGCCACGCGCAGGGGGCGCTGGAGCTGGTCGGCCGCGTGCAGAACCGACGCGGCACCCGGGTGCGGTTCCATCCCGATGCCGAGATCTTCGGTTCGCTGAAGTTCGACCCGCGCCGCCTTTTCAAGATGGCGCGGTCCAAGGCCTACCTGTTCGGCGGCGTCGAGATCCGCTGGCGCTGCGCCCCGGTCCTCCTCGAAGGGCTGGAGGGCGTGCCGGCCGAGGCGGTGCACCGGTTCCCGGACGGCTTGCGCGACTATCTGGCCCGGGACATCGAGGGCAAGGAGCTGGTCACCGAGGCGATGTTCACCGGCAAGGTGACCAAGCCCGGCTCCCACGGCTCGCTCGAATGGGCGGTGGCCTGGATGGTCGCCGAGGACGGCTTCTCGCATTCCTACTGCAACACCATCCCGACGCCGGAGGGCGGCACCCACGAGGCCGGCCTGCGGGTCGCGCTGCTGCGGGGCCTGCGCGAGCACGCCGAGCGGGTGAACCAGGCCAAGCGCATGACGGCGGTGACCACCGACGACGTCATGGCGACCTGCGCGTCGATGATGTCGGTGTTCATCCGCGAGCCGGAATTCCAAGGTCAGACCAAGGACAAGCTCGCCACCGTGGAGGCCCAGCGCATCGTCGAGACGGCGGTGCGCGACGCCTTCGACCATTGGCTGGCCGCCTCCCCGGCCCAGGCCAACAAGCTGCTCGACTGGGTGATCGACCGGGCCGAGGAGCGGCTGCGCCGGCGCCAGGAGAAGGAGGTCGCCCGCAAGAGCGCGACCCGCAAGCTGCGCCTGCCCGGCAAGCTGGCGGATTGCTCGGCCGCCGGCACGGCGGGCTCCGAGATCTTCATCGTCGAGGGCGATTCCGCCGGCGGCTCGGCCAAGCAGGCCCGCGACCGGACCACCCAGGCGATCCTGCCGCTGCGCGGCAAGATCCTTAACGTCGCCTCGGCCTCCCGGGACAAGCTCGGCGCCAACCAGCTGATCTCGGACCTGACGCTGGCGCTCGGCTGCGGCACTGGTTCGGCCTTCCGGGAGGCGGATCTGCGCTACGACAAGGTGATCATCATGACGGACGCCGACGTCGACGGCGCCCACATCGCCTCGCTGCTGATCACGTTCTTCTACCGGCAGATGCCCAAGCTGATCGACCGCGGCCATCTCTACCTGGCGATCCCGCCGCTCTACCGGCTGCAGCAGGGCTCGAAGGTGGCTTATGCGCGGGACGACGCCGACCGGGAGCGGATCACCAAGACGGTGTTCAAGGGCGGCAAGGTCGAGATCGGCCGCTTCAAGGGCCTGGGCGAGATGATGCCGGCCCAGCTCAAGGAGACCACGATGGACCCGAAGAAGCGCACGCTCCTGCGGGTTGCGATCCTCGACGAGGCAAGGGAATCCACCGGCGACACGGTGGAGCGCCTGATGGGCAACAAGCCGGAAGCCCGCTTCGCCTTCATCAGCGAGCGCGCCGCCTTCGCCGACGGGGTCGATCTGGATATCTGAGAGGGATCGCCTCTCCCCGGATCCGGTCTCTCATCCGTGATGCGACGAGGACCCCTTCCAGCAACCATCGCGTCATTCCGGAGCGCCGGAATCACGGTGGGGCGGTAAGACAACACCTCGCAGCGTGTTGGACCCGTCCTTCCAACCAATCCCCCTCATCCTGAGGTGCCGAAGCGGAGCGGAGGCCTCGAAGGAGCCCTCCAGGGAGCGCGGAGATATCTGGAGGGCTCCTTCGAGGCCCAGCGATCTTCGATCACCGGGCACCTCAGGATGAGGGGGATTGGTTGGACGCGCGGATCAGGTCCAGGCCAAACCCTGCCGAGCAACCGCGTCTCAACGTGATCGGGGGCGGCCCCGAGCCCGGATCGACGTGGTCGCAAGCAAAACTAATCCGCCGCCATCGCCTTGGCCGGGTCGAAGGGCTGGGCGGCTGCGACCGTGTCTTTGCTCATGTTGAGCACGGCGGAGAAGCGATCCCCGCCCGGCCGCAACACGAGGGCGTCGGGCTCCACGGCGATGCGCTTGCTGCCGAGGCCCAGGACGCCCCCGACATCCAGCACCACCGCTTTCAGGGCACCGCCATCGGCGATCAGCAGATCGTCGATCTTGCCGACATTGTCGCCGGCCGGATTGCGCACCACGACGCCGATCATCGTGGAGGCCATGAAGGAAACCGGCTTGAGGCCCTGCCGCTTGGTCGCGGCCTCGGCGCTGCCCGCCGACATCAACCGGCCGCGGTCGTCGCCCCCGGTCGACGTACCGGGCCCGGTGCCGGGCAGCACCGTCTTGTTGCCGATCACGCTGGCGTCCTGGGCTCCGGCCGGGGACCCGGCCAGAACGACGACGGTTAGCGGCAGGAGAAAGAATGCGTGTCGCATAAGGGATCGCTCCGGAGCATCCGAGCAATCCGGGCGCTACGGTCATAATCCCACGCTGAAAGGGCCGTTCCTGTCGTCCCTGTCGCACCGGGCCTCCGGAAACGACGAAGGGCCCGACCTTGCGGCCGGGCCCTCCATCCCTGCGGCGCCGGCTGGGCCGGCGCCGAGGTTCGATCTTAGTACGAGCCGAACTTGTAGTTCACGCCGGCGCGGACGACGGCGAACTCGGTGTTGGCGGCGGCGCCGTTGAGGTAAGCGGTGCCGTTCGGGGCCAGCAGGTTGCCATAGTACACGCCACCGGCGGTGTTCTTCTGGCGGTCGAGGTTCACGTACAGGCCTTCGACCTTCAGGGTCACGGCCGAGGACTTGAAGAAGTTCAGGAACGAGTCGGTGGGCAGAGCGTACTCGAGACCGCCGCCGACGGCGTAGCCGGAGCGGAAGCTGTCGCGGAAGCGGTTGCCAGCGAAGTTCTGGTCGTCCTGGCCGGAGCCGTAGGCGTAACCGCCGGTGGCGTACACGAGGGTCCGGTCGAAGGCGTAGCCGAGGCGGCCGCGCACGGTGCCGAAGTAGTCGAGGCCGTTGCCGCTGGTGGCGACGTAGGCGCGCGGCGGGAAGAACGCGATGCCGGTGTTGGTGCCGGTGAAGGCATAGTTCTGGGTGGCGTTGGCGCGACGGGCGAAGTCGACGTACTGGGCGTCAGCCTCGATGCCGACCACGATGCCGGAGCCCGGCGTGAACTGGTAGTTGTAGCCGATCTGCGCGCCGCCGGTGAAGCCGTCGTTGTTGCTGCGGTTGTTGACGCTGACGATGCCGTTCGTGCCGGCCGAGTTGACCAGCGAGCCGGTCGGCAGGGCGTAGTTGGCGGTGTTGCGGCTGCTGGCATCGAAGCCATAGCCGGCGTTCACGCCGACGTAGAAACCGGTCCAGGTGAACACCGGCACCGGCGTGAACACCGGCGGCGGCGCAGCGCGACGCGGCAGATCGGCCGCGGAGGCGGCGACGGTCATGCCGGCGAGAACGGTCGATGCAAGAAGAACTTTTTTCATGGTGCCATAGGTCCTGGGGTTGGCTTGAGCCGGCTGCCTTCTAGGCGCTCTCGGTCGGCGGGTCTGTCGCTTTCCTGCAACAAGCTCGCCGAGACTAGCCCGATCTCGTCAACGAAAGGTGAAGGTTCCGCGCACACATTCCCGTCATCGGAAGTCGGTCGGGTATCGTAAGCTGCATCGAACCTCTAACAAAACCTGAAGACTAGCTGGCATTGCGGTACCGGCCCGCTGCAGGATCTGGCCGATTCGGAATACGCACTGATGAGCGTCCCGCGATCGGGCCTCCGGGGTGGCGTTTTATTTCGGCACGCCCGGCGCGTCGCCGGCCCGTCTTGCGTAAGCCGCCGATTAACCCTGTTCGTTTAAGCCTGCTGGCATCGCCCGTTGCCGGTCCCGCGGCTTGGCGGAGAGGATCGTCCATGCTCGCGCCCGGCGAACGGCCCACGAAACCGTTCGGGACCCGCCGACCCGCTGCCGAGACGGAGAGCGGCGTCACCGCGAACCTCGGCGCGAAACCGCCGGACCGGCCGGCGGGATCCTTGGCGGGATCCTTGACCTGGGCGCTGCGCATCTCGGCCTTCGTCGGGGTGCTCGCCATCCTCGCGACCCACCAACTCGCCCGGCTGAGCCAGGCCGACCCGGCGCCGGTACAGCTCGCCCTGGGCGGACACGGGCTCCCGGCCGATCCGGAGACCACCGGCTCGATCGCTCCGGGCGCCGCCGCGCGGGCGACCCGCCTCGACCCGTGCCTGCTGCCCGCCCTGGATCGCCATCAGCCCTGATCGGCTGTGCGTGGGACCCGGATGCGCGCATTGCGAGATTGACAAGCTGCGCCAAGCCCCTAACTGACTGCCCCATGCGCCCCGCGGCCACGGGTGCGTTCGTGCGCCTTACGAGAGCCCTCCCGAGCCGTTGCCGCGACGGTGTCCACCGCGCCGGCCGGGCGCGCAACGGTTCCTGAACGCAGATGCCTTTTTCCGACCTGGGACTGAGCGAGAAAGTCCTCAACGCCGTCGAGACGGCGGGTTACACCGAGCCGACGCCGATCCAGGCCCAGGCCATCCCCCACGTGCTCGCGCGCCGGGACGTTCTCGGCATTGCCCAGACCGGCACCGGCAAGACCGCGGCGTTCACGCTGCCGATGCTGACGCTGCTGGAGAACGGCCGCGCCCGCGCCCGGATGCCGCGCACGCTGATCTTGGAGCCGACCCGCGAGCTGGCGGCGCAGGTGGTCGAGAATTTCGACCGCTATGGCACCAACCACAAGCTCAACGTGGCGCTGATCATCGGCGGCGTGTCGTTCGCCGATCAGGACGCCAAGCTCACCCGCGGCACCGACGTGCTGATCGCGACGCCCGGCCGCCTCCTCGACCATTTCGAGCGCGGCAAGCTGCTGCTCACCGGGGTCGAGCTGCTGGTCATCGACGAGGCCGACCGCATGCTCGACATGGGGTTCATCCCCGATATCGAGCGGATCGTGAAGATGGTGCCGTTCACCCGGCAGACGCTGTTCTTCTCGGCGACCATGCCGCCGGAGATCGAGCGGCTGGCTGACATGTTCCTGCACAATCCGCAGCGGATCGAGGTGGCGCGGCCGGCTTCCACGGCCTCGACCATCACGCAGCGGCTGGTGGCGGTCGGTTCCGAGGGCCATGCCAAGCGCGAGCGCCTGCGCAGCCTGATCCGCGGCGAGGCCGAGCTCAACAACGGCATCATCTTCTGCAACCGCAAGCGCGACGTCGCCTTGCTGCAGAAGTCGCTGGTCAGCCACGGCTTCGACGCCGCGGCGCTGCACGGCGACATGGACCAGCGCGCTCGCACCACGGCGCTCGACGCGTTCCGCGCCGGCGAGACCGCCCTCTTGGTCGCCAGTGACGTGGCGGCGCGCGGCCTCGACATCCCGGCGGTCAGCCACGTCTTCAATTTCGATATCCCGCACCATCCCGAGGATTACGTCCACCGGATCGGCCGCACCGGTCGGGCCGGCCGCAGCGGCGCCGCCTACACCCTGGTCGCCCCCGGGGACGATCGCTCGCTGAGCGCCATCGAGGCGCTGATCGGGCAGCCGATCCCCTGGCTGGACGGCGATCTGACCACGGTCGCCGACGATTCATCCGCCGATACCGGCACGCGCCATCGCGGCCGTTCGGGCGAGGGCCGCGGCGGGCGGCGCTCCAGCAAGTCCGAGGGGCGGTCCTCCGAGGGGCGGTCCTCCGAGGGGCGCTCCGAGAAGCGCGCTTCTGAGGGCAGGTCGTCCGAGGGCAGGTCGTCGGAAGCCCGGTCGGCGGACTCGCGGTCGACCGAGGTCAAGTCCGAGCCCAGGGCTGAGGCCAAGCCCAACAGCCGCGGCACCGGTGAGGCCGGGGGCCGTCAGCGCTCGCGCGAGGCTGCCCCGCGCGGCGAGGGCCGTCCGGCCCCCCGTCCCGAGCCCGTGCGCGAGGACCGGGTGCGCGAGGAGCGCGGCCGCCGCAACGAGCCCGACGGGGATACGCCGATCGGGCTCGGCTCACATGTTCCGGCGTTCTTGCTTCGACCAGTCTTGGCAAAGAAAGAGAAGTAACGTCTGGTTTAACGTTCCGGCTACGAACGGGGACTAGACTGGTTTTGGGCCGTGGATGAGTGATCCACCGGCGGCCCCGGACCGCGGGTTACGGATGAGCCAGGAGACCTATTCGGATCGCGACCGCAGCTTCGCCCTGGCGAAGCGGGCCCATGATCTGATCCGGGATTACGGTCCCTCGGCGACGCCCCGCGCCTACGCGGTCTGGTACGCCTACGTGTCGGGCGAGCTGCCGCTGCTCGGCGACGCGGTCAAGCGCCTGACCACGCAGAACGGCTGCCTCACGGACGCCGCCATCGACGACCTCCACGAGACCTATCTCGATGGCCGGCAGCTCACGAGCGCCACCGGCGATATCAGCCGCGGGATGCTCGACGAGATCGCCGCGGTCACCGAGATTTTGGACCTGTCCCTCGGCTCGACCACGCAATACGGCGAGGCCCTGCGCGGCCTGGCCCAGGATCTCGCGCAGGAGGGCCTGCCGACCCGGGCGCGGCTCGGCGAGATCGTCTCGACCCTGGTCTCAACCACCCGCGAGGTCGTGGTGAACAATCGGGTCCTGGAAGCGCGGATGCGCGAGACCCGCAGCGAGATCGAGACCCTGCGCGAGAAGCTGGAGGCGAGCCGGCTCGAGAGCCTGACCGACGCCCTCACCGGCCTGTCGAACCGCAAGCATTTCGAGGAGACGCTGAAGGCTTCCGTGGAGGCCGCCCGCCTCGGCGCGGCCCCGATGAGCCTGATCGTCCTCGACATCGATTTCTTCAAGCGGTTCAACGACCTGTACGGCCATCTCACGGGTGATCAGGTGCTGCGGCTCGTAGCGATCGTCATGCGCGAGAATGCCGGCAAGCAGGCGCTGCTCGCTCGGTTCGGCGGCGAGGAATTCGGCATCGTGCTGCCCGGCGCCGACCGCGCCGTGGCGCGGCAGGTAGCCGACACGGTCCGGGCCAGCGTGATGGGTCGGGAACTGGTCAAGCGCTCGACCGGCGAGTCGCTCGGCAAGGTCACGGTCTCTCTCGGCATCGCGGTGCTGCACGCCAGCGACAGCCCGGCCTCGCTGCTGGAGCGGGCCGACCTGTGCATGTTCGCGGCCAAGCGCGCCGGCCGGAACCGCGTTGTGGATGACGCGGCCGACTCGCTCTCGCAGGTGGCCTGACGCGAAGCGTCAGACCCGCGCCGGGATCCGGTCTTCCGAGACCGGCGTGATCGCCACCGATTCGCCGCAGCCGCAGGCCGAGGTCTGGTTCGGGTTGTTGAACACGAACTGCGAGGCAAGCTTGTTGGTGGTGAAGTCCATCTCGGTGCCGAGCAGGAACAGCACCGCCTTGGGATCGACGAACACCCGGACGCCGCGATCCTCGACCACGTCCTCACCGGGCTTGACCGCCTCGGCGTATTCCATCGTGTAGGACATGCCGGCGCAGCCGCCGTTCCGAACGCCGACCCGCAGGCCCGCGATCGGCCGGTCGGCATCCGCCATGATCGCCTTGATCCGCTCGGCCGCGCGATCGGTCAGCGAAAGAACCTTGAAGCCAGCAAACATCGTCACCCTCCCGCCCATCCGGGTTCAAGGCCCGGGAGCGCGCATTCTGACAGGCACAAGATAAGCATCCGTCCCCGTCCGGTCCACTCCGGCCGGGCCACAGGGCCGCGGCATTCGGCGTGTAAGCCCGATTACCCGACAAGTTGCGCGAAGGTGGCGAGGTCGACGTTGCCGCCGCTGATCACCACGCCGACGCGCTTGGCCCTCACGTCGACCAGCCCGTGCAGCACCGCCGCCGCTGCCAGGCAGCCGGTCGGCTCGACCAAAAGCTTCATCCGCTCGGCGAAGAACCGCATGGTCGCGACGAGCTGCGCGTCGGAGACCGTGAGGATGTCGGTGACGTCCCGGCGGATGATCGCGAAGGTGAGGTCGCCGAGCGCCGTCGATTGCGCCCCGTCCGCAATGGTCCGGGGCACCGGGATGGTGACGACCTGGCCGGAGCGGAACGATTGCTGCCCGTCATTGCCGGCCTCCGGCTCGACGCCGATCACCAGGCAGCCGGGCGATAGGGCGGCGGCCGCGAGCGCGCAGCCGGCGAGCTGGCCGCCGCCGCCGAGGCACGCCACCAGCACGTCGAGGGGCCCGGCCTCCTCGATCAGCTCCCGCGCCAGGGTCCCCTGCCCGGCGATCACGTCCGGATGGTTGAACGGCGGGATCACCGTCATGCCCCGGGGCTCGGCGAGCTCGCGGCCCAGCGCCTCGCGATCCTGGCTGTAGCGGTCGTACAGCACGACCTCGGCACCGTAGCCCCGGGTCGCGGCAATCTTGGCCGCCGGGGCGTCGGACGGCATGACGATGGTCGCCGGGATGCCGAGCAGTTGGCTCGCCAGGGCGATCGCCTGGGCGTGGTTGCCCGAGGAGAACGACAGCACCCCGCGGGCGCGGACCGCCTCCGGCAGGGCGCTGATCGCGTTGTAGGCGCCGCGGAACTTGAAGGCCCCGCCCCGCTGCAGGTTCTCGGCCTTGAAGAACAGGGTCGCGCCGGTCATCGCGTCCGCGGTGCGCGAGGTCAGCACCGGCGTGCGATGGGCGATTCCGGCGATGCGCTCCGCCGCCTGGGCGACGTCCGCGTAGGTTGGCACGCCGCGCGCGGCCTTTGTCTCTCCTGGCTCCGGCATCGTATTCCCGACCGCTCCCGCGCTGTGCGAAGCCGCCTCAATACGGACGATTCGGCTCCGGCGCATCCCGTCGGCTCGCAAGCCGGGTCACAGGCCAAGGTTCCTGCCAAGTTTGAGGCCAAGCGGAGCCATTCATTGGCCCAGAGCTTGTATCGCTGGACGAATTCAGGAGGTGCGTCGCGATGCAGGGCGAATCGAAGGTCGGGACCGCAGCCCCAGCCGCGATGAAGCGCGGCCTTGCGGGCGCCCGATGAGCGACCGGATGCGCGATCGACGGGCCGGCGACGAGGCGACGGAGGTCACGTTCCGGGGGCGCGGGCTCGCGCTGTGGTCCGGAGGCCGGCTGATCCTGCTCGTCTGCCCGCTCTGTTCGCAACGCAATGCCAGACGTGGCGCCGAGCGGGGCATCTGCGAATGGTGCGCCTACGTGCCCTCGCAGGATCAGGCCGAGCCGGTGGAGCGTGGGGACGGCTGAGGCACCTTCGCATCCGTTCATGCTCGGGCACGCGCGATCCCTTGAAGATGTCGAGAAATTGGGTTTCACTGGCTGATATCGGGCACCACACCGTGGCCGTGAGATGAAGTGTTCGCGCAGGTCGAACTGGTATCGATCGGGGGACGCGGTCGCCTGACCGAATGGCGACGGCATCGCGTGCTGCGTACTATTTACGATTGCAAAATCTGGTCGCAATCTCAATTATAAGTTAGGGGGCTGCCGACCGGGAGGTATCATGCAACCGTCGGAATGCTGCATTTTTCGCATGATCATCGCATCCGTGATCGGGAGCTTTGTCACACTCTTGCTCGTCCGGGGCTTCGACCCCTGGGCCCTGGTGCTGATCCCTGTCGGGGGAAGCGTCGCGACCCTGTTCGTGATCGCCCTGTTCCAGGCCGTGAGCCTCGCCCTGACGGCTCGGTCGCGCCAGAACACTGAGTCTCCGACCTAGCGACGGGTTGCGCGGACCTTCCCACCCTCACCCTCATCCTGAGGTGCCGCAGCGAAGCGGAGGCCTCGAAGGAGCCCTCCGGAAGTCTCCGCGATCCCTGGAGCCCTCCTTCGAGGCCCAGCGATCTTCGATCGCAGGACACCTCAGGATGAGGGGAGAGATTGGGATCTCAGAAGCCTTCACCACGGGCATCGTCTGTGCGAGTGGAGCTGAGCGATCCCGGAGCGCGATGTGTCTCCGGGCTGCTGTGCGCGTAACCTGGATGCGGGGCGAGCGAGCCGCCTCCGCGCCGGTATCGACCGTCAGGTGTGGATCACCTTGCCATACGCGTCGAGCACGCTCTCGTGCATCATCTCGCTGAGCGTCGGGTGCGGACATTTGACTTTACATGATGAGCATCAGGGTCCGTGGTGCAGTTGTAAAGTTCAATTGATTCAACAACGTAGCGGGCAGAACCTACGCTCGTAGTACCGGACTTGAAACTGACACTGGGCCTCCTTCGGAACTCGCTGGCACAATCTGGGCACAGTGAGATTCAAACCGATGGCAACGATTAGGAAGCGGAACGGCAAATGGCACGTCCAGGTCAGGCGGAGAGGCTCCCCTGCCCTCACCAGATCTTTCCTGACCAAATCAGACGCACAGGTCTGGGTGCGACATATTGAGACAGAGGCCGATCGGAGGGGCTTACCGGCCAATCGCAAGATCCTTGATGACCTGACTGTTGGTGACCTGCTGATCCGCTACCGGGATGAAGTGTCACCAACCAAGCGGGGAGCCTTCCGTGAGACCATGGCAATCCGGGTCCTGCTGAGACACCCGCTGTCAAAAACTCCTTTGAGTGCGCTCACTGTTGCCAAGGTGGCACACCATAGAGACACACGGCTCAAAGCCATTAAACCCGGCAGTGTAAACCGAGAGCTGGCAATCTATCGGCACGCTCTTGAGGTGGCCCGGCACACCTGGGGTTATCCGATTCCCGAGAACCCATTCACGCTCGTCAAGAAGCCAAAGGTGTTCAACGCTCGGTCTCGACGCTTGGAGCCTGGAGAATGGGAGAAGCTACGAGCTGCCTGCCTGCGATCGAGAAACCCTCACGTTCTCGCCATGGTGGAGTTTGGCATTGAGACGGCCATGAGACGTGGAGAGGTTTTGAAGGTCCGGTGGGCCGACCTCGATGAAGCGAAGCGCACTCTGCACATTCCACAAACTAAGAACGGCCACGCTAGGACCATCCCGCTCACCTCCAAGGCTTTAAGCATCCTGTTGGCTAGGAGACCCGACTCGCCTTCAAACAACGAGCTTGTGTTCCCCACGACAGAGGATGCTGTAAAAATGGCATGGAGGCGCATTATGGGGCGCACCGACCTGCCAAACTTTCGGTATCACGACTTAAGGCATGAGGCAGTCACTAGGTTTTTTGAGTTAGGTTTAAGTATTCCGGAAGTAGCGCTCATAAGTGGTCATCGGGATACGCGGATGCTGATGAGATATACCCATTTGAAGCCCGAATCTGTGGTAGGCAAGTTACCTTGACCGATATGTTGAGACAGAACTGCAATAACTGAATTCGCTCAGGCAAAGTTTTCGCTTGTTGGTGTCTTCCTTGGGGTAGCCATCCATTTCAGACAAGGTTTCCCCGAGGGACACAAACCGATCAGGTCACTGGCTCGCAGGACAGAAGGGCAATACGCTCCCTTGAGACAACCCTGTCCGTATGAGCGGCCGCATGACCCAGGACCAGGAAGAAGGTGAGGACTGGCGTTCGGTGGCCACTCGGGCTCCCAACGAGGCGACGATCAAAACCGCCCAGGAGAGGGCTCGTGAACCGGGCCGTGGTCATTCTGCAGAGAGCCCCACCGATATCCCAGCTGCTGGATGGAAGGATGTTCTTCAGCGGGTAATTTGGGCGATCCCTCGGGATAGAGTGCTGTCCACCGCTGGTGGTGTCGCCTTCTTCAGCCTTCTGTCGACGTTTCCGGGCATTGCCACGGTCGTCTCGCTCTACAGCCTGTTCGCAGATCCAACGGTGATCGGCCAGCATCTGAGCCTTCTTCAAGGCGTCCTACCGGATGGCATTCTCAACCTGATTAGTGATCAGCTTCAACATGTGGCCAAGCAGGGAGCGGGGACCCTGGGAACAGCCTCACTGCTGAGCTTCCTGATCGCCTTTTGGAGTGCAAACTCAGGTGTAGCTGCTCTCTTTGATGCCCTGAACGTTATTTACAGAGAAAAAGAAAAGCGCAACTTGGTGCAGGTCTATCTGACGACCTTCCTCTTCACGATCACCGGAGCCCTCGTCACCGTTGCGACGATTGCCGTGGTTGTGGGACTGCCGATCTTTCTAGGTCGGATTGGATTGGGCGAGCGGACAGATACACTGTTCCGGGTCATCCGCTGGCCAGCACTTGTCGCTCTCGTGAGCCTCGGCCTTTCGTTGGTATACCGATATGGCCCGAGCCGTCGGGAGGCTAAGTGGAGGTGGGTGAGCTACGGCAGTGTCGCTGCCGCCGTCGGCTGGGTCAGCACTTCGACGGTGTTCACCCTGTATGTAGCCACCTTCGACAGCTACAACCGAATTTATGGGTCACTCGGAGCAGGCATCGGCTTCATGACCTGGATCTGGCTCTCGATTGTGATCGTCCTGCTCGGTGCTGAACTGAATTCCGAGATGGAGCGGCAAACAGCGAAAGACAGCACGGTGGGTCGACCGAAACCTTTAGGTTCTCGAAAGGCTTTTGCAGCGGATACAGTTGGACCTCCGTAGTGATCCGAATCTGACGGTTGGCATTGATTGTTGGGAGGCGACTTCCGAATCAGAAATTTCTTTCTTCTTCGACATGAGGCAGCGACGGATCGGGAATGACCTGGGACGACGTTCTTGCAATAGGTTTGAAGCTGCCTGATGTAGAGGCTGCGAGATCCTATGGTACGCCCGCCCTCAAGGTAAGGGGCAAGCTTGTGACACGCTTGCGTACTGAGGACGACAGCCTTGTCCTTCACAGTGTGCCCGCAGACGAACGTGAGATGTTAATCGGAGTTAACCCGCAGGTTTTCCATGTCACGACCCATTACCTTGGGCATCCAACCGTTCTTGCCCGATTGGCAGTTTTGGAGCCTGAGGGCCTTTGGCCCTTCCTGGTACGCCGCTGGCGAGAGGTTGCGCCGAAGCGTGCTGTCATCAGCTTTGATGCAGCGCAGGCCAAGAGTTAACGGACTGAAATATCACGCTCTTTTTCACTTTGAGCGAACCTTCAAACTTGGGTCTCAACCGGTCGATTCTGACCATTAGGCCGATCGCTGAAGTGCAGAAATAGTGAGCGAGATTGTCGAGCTTTGTGTTCGATGAAACCGCTGAGAATTCCAAGTGCCGAACAGCTCTGAACCTTCCATCACGACCGGAGGAAGTTGCCCGACTTGATTGGCCTATGTTGCCTTTCGTGTCTCCGCATTGTCAGTAGCAGGTCAACGTGAGTCATTGGAAGCGGCTCAGTTCCTAAGCTGGCATAGATCGACCTAAAGCTGGCTGCGAAGGCTGATCGGGTTCCTTCAGACAGGGCAGAAGAGTGATTGGTAGCTGGCTGCTGCATCGAAGTTCCTATTTCGTTCTTGTCCTTCATGGGTGGATAATAGTTAACGATAAGTTAATAGCGGAGCTGTCTGTCATGGGTAATGTGAGACCTTGAGGCTTCTACTGACCTGACCGGCTGGCTTTGGACCGGGCTGATTGAGAGGATCAGCCAGGACCGGAGGAGTCGGACATGCGGCGAGGTCAGAAGACGAACGCGGAGCAGGTGGTGCTCAAGCTGCGCCAGATCGAGGTGCAGACAGCTC
>NZ_JAKSYK010000122.1:0-24237 GCF_022829425.1 Methylobacterium sp. J-072
CGCGGTGGATCCTGATGACCCACGACCGGCTGCAGAAGGACGAGCTGATCCTCACGCACGAGTTCCTGGCGATGATGCTCGGCGTTCGGCGGCCCGGCGTCACGACGGCGACGCATGTGTTGGAGGGCGCGGGCATGATCCAGGCTCTTTTCTCCTGCAAATGCACGAGAGAGCGCAGATATTTCCGTTCGATGATAATCTGTATTCTTTTTACTTAAATATTACAATAGATCCTGCGGCTTTGAGCGTGGGCTTGGAGGGACAGATATCTCCAACGGATGAAGCAAGCGGCCGACCATGCGTCTCTCCGCCAGAGGATGCGGTTTTTCAAACATCTTCAGGGAAGGCGCGGGTCCCCTCTCCCCGCACGCGGGGAGAGGCCCACACGTACCTTGTCGTCCGTGCGGGAAGCGCAGGCGAAGCCGGAGCGGCGGTGAGGGGCCGGCTCAGAACGAGGCGCGCGCCCTGAACCGCCCCCTCACCCTCGGCTGCCGCCTCGCCGCGCCGACGACGAGGTCGTCGCGGCCCTCTCCCCGCAAGCGGGGCGAGGGGATCCCGCCTGCCGCGTCGCGCAAAACCCATAGGCGTTCCAACTCGCCTTCGGCCCCGACTCGCCCCATCTTCGGGACGCCATCCAGCCGAGGACCGATCCATGAGCCAGCATCCCGCCATCAGCCCAGGCCGCAGCGCGGTCGTCACCGGGGCGGCGAGCGGCATCGGGCTCGCGGCGGCCAAAACCTTCGCGCGGGCCGGCATGAATGTCTGGCTCGCCGACCTGCCCGGCCCGGCCCTCGAGGAGTCCCACCGCGCCGTGGCCGAGCTCGCCGCCGTCGAGGTCCGGGCGGTGCCCACCGACGTCTCGGACCGGGAGGCCGTGGAGGCCCTGGCGGCCCATGTCGCCAAGGCCGGCCCTCCGGCCGTGGTCATGCTGAATGCCGGGATCGAGGCCGGCGGCAAGCTGTTCTCCGACGCCGAGACCTGGACCCGGATCCTCGCCACCAATCTCGGCGGCGTGGTCAACGGCATCCATGCCTTCGCGCCCGGCATGATCGCGGGCGGCAAGCCCGGGGCGGTGATCGTCACCGGCTCGAAGCAGGGCATCACCACGCCGCCCGGCAACGCGCCCTACAACGTCTCGAAGGCGGCCGTGAAGGCGGCCACCGAGGCGCTGGCCCACGAGCTGCGCACCCGCGAGGGCTGTCGGACCACCGCGCACCTGCTGATCCCGGGCTTCGTCTATACCGGCCTGACCAAGGCCCGGGGCGTCGCCGAGAAGCCGGCCGGCGCCTGGACGCCGGAGGAGACCGTCGCCTTCATGCTGGAGCGGCTGGAGGCGGGCGACTTCTACATCCTCTGTCCCGACAACGAGACCACCCGGGCGCAGGACGAGAAGCGCATCGCTTGGGCCGCCGGCGACATCATCGAGAACCGACCGGCCCTGTCGCGCTGGCACCCGGACTTTTCCGAGGCGTTCAAGCGGTTCATGGCGGTGTGATCTCCGCCGTCATTGCGAGCGGAGCGAAGCAACCCAGGGCTCCGCGACGGAAGATGGTTCAAGCGAGGATGGAAAACGGATCGTGCTGAAATCCCGTTCCGGGCATCGTCACTGTAGGTGGGACACCTCTCGACCCGCATCTCACCTGCAACTCTCCGGATCCGTTCCGTCGAGCGGAACCATATGCCGCGCGGTTCCCTGGGTTGCTTCGCTGCGCTCGCAATGACGGTGGGCACTCTCAACCCACCATGATTTTCCTGAACGCCCCCGCGCAATCCCGGCTCCGAACCCGACCCACCAGCATGGCGCAATCCAGCGGAGGCAAGCTCGCGCCGACAGCGCCGGCCTGAAACGCCTCACGCGACGCGTAGTGACGTCCATCCCGTCATTGCGAGCAGAGCGAAGCAACCCAGGGCTCCGCGCGGCCAATCGTTCTGCACGATGGGACTGCCACCATGCGCGCGCCGGCCGTCTACATCATGGCCAGCCGCCGCAACGGGACGCTTTATACCGGCGTCACCGCGGACCTGTCCCGGCGCGTCTACGAGCACCGCGAAGCCCTCCGCCCCGGCTTCACGCGCCGCTACGGATGCAAGCTCCTGGTCTGGTACGAGGGCTACCCGACGATGAGCGAGGCCATCGCCCGCGAGAAACAGATCAAGGCCGGCTCCCGGAAGAAGAAGCTCGCCCTGATCGAGGCGATGAACCCGGATTGGTCCGATCTGTATCCGGGCCTTGCGTAAAGTTCTTATGCGTCGCGGAGCCCTGGGTTGCTTCGCTGCGCTCGCAATGACGGGTTGGACGTCATCACGCGTTGCGAGAGGCGTTTCGGGCCTGCGCTGCCTGCGCGAGCTTGCCGCCGCTGGATTGCGCCACGCTGGTGGGTTGGGTTCTGCGCCGGGGCGTTCAGGGAATTCATGGTGGGGTAAGAGCTTCCCCCCGTCATTGCGAGCGGAGCGAAGCAACCCAGGGAACCGCGACGGAAGATGTTTTCAAGCGAGGTCGGAAAACGGATCGTGCCGAAATCCCGCTCTGGGGCAGCGTCATTGTTGGTGGGGGGCGTTCCGCTTCGCATCTCACCTGCGACTCTTCTCGTCCGTTCCGTCGAGCGGAACGATGTGCCGCGCGGTACCCTGGGTTGCTTCGCTCCGCGCGCAATGACGGGGCGCGGTTCGCGGCTGCGCATCAAGCCGCGATCGTCCTCCCCCGGAGGCATGCGCCGCGGACCTTCCTGACGGCCGCCCCTCGTCTGGCGAAGGGTTTGCACCCAGGTTAGGTCAGTGCGGCGCGGTCGCCGCATTGCAACCGCGCACGACACCAGGGAGCCGCACTCTTGGCCACGATCATCCCCGTCGCCTCGTTCGACTGCGTCGTGTTCGGCGCCACCGGCGATCTCACGGCGCGCAAGCTGCTGCCGGCCCTGTTCTACCGGTTCCGGGACGGGCAGATCCCGCAGACCAGCCGAATCATCGGCGCCTCGCGCTCGGACCTGTCGACGGACGCGTTCCGCGAGCATGCCCGGGACGCCCTCAAGCGCTTCGTGCCCGCCACCGACCTGACCGAGGACGTGCTCCATAAGTTCCTCGACCACGTGGATTACGTGGCGGTGGACGGGGCCGGCGAGAGCGGCTGGGCCGATCTCGTGGCCAAGCTCGACGAGCGGCCCGACCAGGTGCGGCCCTACTACCTCGCCACCTCCCCCGACCTCTACGGCTCGATCTGCCGCAACCTCGCCTCGCACGGGCTCGTCGGCGAGAAGTCCCGGGTCGTGCTGGAGAAGCCGATCGGCAAGGATCTGAAATCGGCCCGCGCGATCAACGACGCGGTCGGCGAGGTCTTCCCCGAATCGCAGATCTTCCGGATCGACCACTACCTCGGCAAGGAGACGGTGCAGAACCTGCTCTCCCTGCGGTTCGCCAACACCATCTTCGAGCGGCTCTGGACCTCGGACGTGATCGACCACGTCCAGATCACCGTGGCCGAGACGGTCGGGGTCGAGGGCCGGGCCGGCTACTACGACACGTCGGGCGCCATGCGCGACATGCTGCAGAACCACATGCTGCAGCTCCTGTGCCTCACCGCCATGGAGAGCCCGCTCAACCTCGAAGCCAATTCCGTGCGCGACGAGAAGCTGAAGGTGCTGCGCGCCCTCAAGCCGATCACCGCCCACGACATCCAGGCCGTGACCGTGCGCGGCCAGTACGTGGCCGGCGCCGTCGACGGCAAGCCGGTGGAGGGCTACCTGGCTGAGCTCGGCCACGAGAGCCGCACCGAGACCTTCGTGGCGATGAAGCTCGAAGTGCAGTCCGGGCGCTGGGCCGGGGTGCCGTTCTACCTGCGCACCGGCAAGCGCCTGCCGCAGAAGCTGTCCGAGATCGTGGTGCAGTTCCGCGCCTCGCCGTTCTCGATCTTCCCCGAGGAGGCCTTCGGCCGCGAGCCCAACCGCCTGGTGATCCGCCTGCAGCCGCAGGAGGGCATGAAGCTCGAGGTGATGACCAAGGATCCGGGCCCCGGCGGCCTGCGCCTGCGCCCGACCGACCTCGACATCTCCTTCGAGGAGACCTTCAAGCAGCGCTACCCGGACGCCTACGAGCGCCTGCTGATGGACGTGGTCCGGGGCAACGCCACCCTGTTCATGCGCCGCGACGAGGTCGAGGCCGCCTGGGCCTGGGCCGACGGCGTGCTCAAGGCCTGGGCCGACCGCCCGGAGGCGCCGCGGCCCTACCCGGCCGGGAGCTGGGGCCCCACCGCCGCCATCGCGCTGATCGAGCGCGACGGCCGGACCTGGCACGAGGAATTGCGGTAACGCCGCCTCGTCGCTTACGGCCAAGCTGCCTTGATACCGTCAAGCCGGATGTGGAAGCTGCCGCATGCCGCCGGTCACCGCCCCGCGAGAGGGTGGGCCCGGCCACGCACGAGGGATCATCGCATGCAGGACTCGAAGCAGGATTTCGCCGTCTCGGCCGAACGCCGCCTGGAGCGCTCGGTCGATTCGGCACTGCGCGTCATCGCGGCCGCCCATGTCGAGCGGCAGGCCCCGCCGGTCTACGCCGCCCGCCGCCGCCTGAGCGAGGTCTACGGCGCGACCCGCCTGGCAAAGCGCCTGGAGCGCGAGCGGCGCAGCGCCTGAGGCCGGTCGGTTGAGATAGGGCTGCCGCCCCCCGCAGCCACAATCCGTTTGCCGGACGGGCGCGGGTCCCCTCTCCCGTGCGGGAGAGGGACAGGGTGAGGGATCAGGTTCTTCCGGAGAGGTCGCATCCCTCACCCCAACTCTCTCCCGCACGGGAGAGGGGGGTCGTCTCGACCTGCATGGAAAGATGTGCGAACGCCGCAGATCAGACGGCCGCGTCCCAGGTCTCGCTCAACGGGGTCGTCCCGCGCACCAGCCGCGCCCGCAGGACGACATCGCCCGCCGGCATCGGCTGGGGCGGCCGCCACTCCACGTAGATGCGCCAGCCGCCGGTCTGCGGCACGACGTTCGCCACCGGCTCGTGCAGGGTGCCGGCGCTGGCCGAGACCTCCGCGGCGATCGTCGCGTCCGCGCCCTTCGGCAGCGACGGCCCCTCGAAATCGATCACGCAAAGCCGCCGCTCCGGGTTCGGCGGGTTGGTTGGGCGCAGGCGCTCGGCCGAGCCGAACCGGGTCTCGGTGACCCGGGCGAGGGCGGGTTGCGGGATCGCCTCGACCGGCTCCGCCCCCACGGTGGTCAGACCGTAGGCGAGATGCAGGGCGGAACCGGGCTGCACCGGCACCGCCGGCACGAAGGCCGCCACGATGTTGTCCATGTACTCTTCCGCCGAGGGGATCTCGTAGAGCTGCACGGCGCCCGCCGCGAAGGCCCCCTCCGGACCGGGCGCGACCCACAGGCCGGGCCGGGCCTCCTGGCGTGCCTCCACGTCGAGATAGGCGGCAAAACTCCGCTCGCGCTGGAGCAACCCGAATCCCGCAAGGGGCTTGGCCGCAAACGCCGAGATCTGCGGCTGCTTGCGGCCGTTGACCAGCGGTCGCCACAGCCGATCGGCCGCGGTGGCGACGCAGAGCCCGTCGGAATCGTGCACCTGCGGGCGGAAATCGTCGAACGGCTTGGCGCCCCGGGCGCCGGGCCCGTTCTGGCCGTACAGGAACATGCTGGTGAGCGGCGCCAGCCCGAGCAGCGGGATCGGCTTGCGCGGAAAGAGCGCCGCCGTGACGGCGATCCGGGCCGGATCCCCGGGGGTGATCACGAACCGGTAGGCGCCGGCCACGCTCGGGCTGTCGAGGAGCGAGAGCACCGTGAGGCTGCGGGCCTCCGGTTCCGGCTCGCACAGCCAGTGGGCGATGAAGTCGGGAAACTCTTCCCCTTCCGGGGCGCCGGTGCCGATGGCGAGCCCCCTTGCCGAGAGCCCGTATTCCTGGCCGGCGGCGCGCAGCCGGAAATAGGAGGCGCCGAGAAACACCAAAAACTCCTCCTGGAAGCCCTTGGGCCGCCAGGCCGGCGTGTCCGGGAAGGCGTAGTGCAGGCGGAAGCCCGCGAAGCCGAGATCGGCCGGAAAACTCTGGCCCGCGAGCTGCCGGCCGAGATCGAACAGCTGGCTTTCGTAGGCGATCGGCCGCGCCGGCCCGTTCCGCGGCTGCAGGTAGAGCGCCACGCGCTTGCGCTGCAGGAAGCCCCGGTGGAACAGCTGCGCGCTGAAATGCCGGCCGAGAGGCAGGCTCTCGGACGGCCGGAAGACGATGCTCCGATAGCCGTCATAGTCGAGCCCGGAGAGCGCCGGCGGCAGCTCCGTGGCCGGCCCCGCATAGGGCGCGGCCGCGCGGCGCTGGGCTTCGGCCGACAGGGTCTCGAAGGTCATCGCACCGTCCTGCGGCCCCCTGGAGACCGGCATCTGCGGCTGAAGCGCCGCCCCGGCCCATGTTCGGGCGTCATTCAGATCTATAGCGCTAGGTACAATACTGCCGGCAGCCGCGGTCAGGACGGTTCTGAGAACGCGGCGCCGGGAGGGGGGATCGATCCGTTCGGCCTCCGGCTGCCTGTGCGGCCGGGTCGGCTGCGTGTCCTCACCCCGGCTATCGGTGTCCACGCTCATCGGTCCCCGCCCTCACGCGGTGGGGCAGCCGGCAGGCTTCCACGGTCGAGTTCTTCGCGCCATGCCCTTCCCTCGCGCCATGTCCTCCCCCCACACCGTGTCCTCACGGGTCACCTCCTCGGCCGAACAGCCGCACCGGAACGCCCATCCGGGCGCTCCCGATCCCCAGCGCGTGGATTCCCCGGCCGTGGCGTGCGCGCCCGAGGCCTGGGCCGGTGGCGGCCGGACCCTGCTGGCCCGGCGTCTCGCCCTGGCGATCCCGAGCCTCGCGGCTGCCGGCGGTCTCGCATGGCTGGCGGAGCGTGCCTACCCGGCCGGCGGCAGCCCACTCGCCTGGGCCATCCTGATCCTGTTCGGCCTGGTCATGGGCTGGCAGGCTTTTGTGGCCTGCCAATACGTCTACGGGCTCGTCGCCGCCATCCTGGGCGATCGGGCGAAATCGGTTCTGGAGCGCCGCTCCGAGGCCGCTGAAGTCCCGGCTGCAAGCGCCGGCCGTACCGCCGCCGTGGTGGCGATCCACGCCGAGGACGCGGTGGCGGTGTTCGCCCGGCTGCGGGTGATGGCCCGATCGCTGGCGCGCGAGCAGGCGCAGGGCTCGGGGAAAGCCATCGACATCTTCGTCCTCTCGGACACCCGGGACGGCGCGATCGCGGCCGTCGAGGAGCACGAATTCGCTCGCATCCAGGCCTGGGCCGAGGCCGATCCGGCCCTGCCGCGGATCCGCTACCGGCGCCGGACGGAAAACATCGGCCGCAAGGCCGGCAATATCGGCGAATTCTGCCGCAGCTACGGCGCGGACTACGCCTTCATGATCGTGCTGGACGCCGACAGCCTCATGACCGGTGCCGCCATGACCCGGCTCGTGCGCCTGATGGACGAGAGCCCCCGCACCGGCCTGATCCAGACCGTCTCCTACGCGGCCGGCCGGGACACCCTGTTCGCCCGCATCCAGCAATTCGCCGTGCGCCTCTACGCGCCCCTGGCTTTGCGCTGCCTGGAGACCTGGCAGGGCCCGGAGGGCAGCTATTGGGGCCACAACGCCATCCTGCGGATCGAGGCTTTTGCCGAGAACGCGCAACTCCCGGTCCTGCCGGGGCGGGCGCCGCTCGGCGGCGAGATCCTGTGCCACGACATCGTCGAGGGCGCCCTGATGGTCCGCGCCGGCTGGGAGGTGCGCCTGCTGCCCGAGATGGGCGGCACCTGGGAGGAGATGCCCACCAACCTCATCGACCTGCTCGGCCGCGAGCGCCGCTGGTGCCAGGGCAACCTCCAGCACCTGCGGGTGCTGCCCTGGGCGGGCCTGCACGCCGCCAGCCGCTGGCACCTCGCGGTCGGCATCCTGGCCTACGGCATGCTGCCGCTGTGGATCGCCTTCCTGGGGCTGGCCGCCTGGCAGGCGGCCCGGACCGGCGATCTCGGCCTGCTCGCCTACGGGTTGACCGGGCACGGCGCGGCGGCCCACGCGCTCGCCGCCCTCAGCCTCGCCGTGCTGGCCCTGCCCAAGGTCCTGAGCCTCGGCCATGTCCTGGTCTCGCCGGCCCGCCGGGCGGCGTTCGGCGGCACCTGGGCGCTCCTGGCGAGCGCCGCCCTGGAACAGGTCGTGTGGGTGTTCCTGTGGCCGGTGCTGACCCTGTTCACCGCCGGCGCCGTGGTCTCGACCTTCCTGGGCCGGGTGGTGCGCTGGGAAACCCAGGACCGCGACGACCGGCAGGTCTCCTGGGCCGAGGCGTTCCGGCTCCAGGCCGACGCCGTGGTGGTCGGGGCGCTGATCGTCTTCGCCCTGGTCTGGGCCGGCAATGCCTGGCTCGGCCTGTGGCTGGCGCCCCTGGCCCTCGCGCTACTGGCGAGCCCGGCCCAGAGCGTCTGGACCAGCCGGGCCGATCTCGGCCGGGCCGCTAGGGCCCGGGGCCTGTTCCTCACCGCCGACGACACCGCGCAGGCGCCGGAACTGGCCGAGCTGGTCCAGATCCGCGGCCTGCCGGCCGCCCTGGTCCCGGTCCGCACGGCGCCCCTGGAGCCGGCCATCTGGCTCGCGGCCGACGAGGCGTGAGTTTTTGGGGGCCGGGTGGGTCGGGACACGCCAAACCGCCCATTCCTCATCCCGGCCTTACGGCCAAGCTGCCACAGTGTTGCCATCGAGTCACGGAGGGGCGGAACCGGCTAAGCATGGCGGTTTGAGGGTTGGATTTGGGGCGCGAGCGTTTACCCCTTGGCGAGGATCGGCACGGCATCGTGCCCCGGTAATTCGCCGCGTTCCCACCTGATTTCGCGCCTGCCCCGAGAGGCTTTGATGCGTCGTTTCCTTCCCGCCCTCGTAGGGCTCTTCGGCGCGGCCGCCTGCGCCGCGCCGGCGCTCGCCTACGAGATCGACCCGCTGACCCGCCAGCCGCTGAACGACGCGCTCACCGTGCGGGTCCGCCCGCAGGCCGTCGAGACCGTCGCGGTGCCGGTGGCCAACGCCTCCCTCAACCCCGCCGACCCGCTCGACGCGGCCGTGCCGCAGATGTCGGCGATCCCGCGCGAGACCGTGGCCTATAACGGCCCCTACGGCGCCGGTACGATCGTGGTCTCCACGGCCGAGCGGCGGCTCTACTACGTGATGGGCGGCGGCCAGGCCCTGCGCTACGGCGTCGGCGTCGGCCGTCCGGGCTTCACCTGGGGCGGCGTGCAGACCATCACGATGAAGCGCGAGTGGCCGGATTGGCGTCCGCCGTCGACCATGCTGCGCCGCCGGCCCGACCTGCCGCGCTACATGAAGGGCGGCATCGAGAACCCGCTCGGCGCCCGCGCCATGTATCTCGGCGGCTCGATCTACCGGATCCACGGCTCGAACGAACCGGAGACCATCGGCACCGCCGTGTCCTCGGGCTGCATCCGCATGACCAACGACGACGTCACCGACCTCTACACCCGCGCCAAGGTCGGCACGAAGGTCGTCGTCCAGCGCTAGGTTTTGGGACTTTTCGTTCAGGGCCGGCCGCGAGGTCGGCCCTTTTGCGTTCAGGCTTCGGGCAGCGTCACCAGCGCGTCGGGGCGCTTCACCTCGATCTCGATGAACGCGATCGGATGCGCCGACCCGTTCATCACGTCGTGCCGGATGCCGGCGGGCCGCATGTAGGATTGCCCGGCCGCGAGCGCCGTCTCGCTCACCGCCGCCCCGTCATGGACGCGCAGCACGCCGTCGACCAGCATCACCACGAAATACGGCCAGCCATGCTCGTGCCAGCCGGTCACCGCCCCGGGCGAAAAATCCCACCGGGTGATCCGGACCGTGGCATCGTCCTGCTGGATCGTGGGTACTGCGGGGATCGTGCAGGTGAAGGCCATGGTGGCTCCGGGGCTGGCGGTGTCGACCAAGAAATATCCAAATCTCCCCCTCATCCTGAGGTGCCGAAGCGCAGCGAAGGCCTCGAAGGAGCCCTCCAGAAGTCTCAAAGATCCCTGGAAGTCTCCTTCGAGGCCCGCTCGCGCGGGCACCTCAGGATGAGGGGGAGGATGGGAAGGCTACCAAGCCCTCAATGGCAGCCGCACGAGCCCGAGCCGCAGCCCCCGGTCTGCTTCACCGGGGCGGTGCGCGCGGTCTCGCGGTCGAGGCCGCGCTCGGCGAGTTCGGACAAGTAGGTCTGCCAGCGGGATTCGTATTCGCGGCCGAGGGTATGCAGGTAGCCCCAGCCGTAGATCCCGGTGTCGTGCATGTCGTCGAAGCCGAGCTTGACCGCGTAGTTGCCGATCTGCTCGACGGCCAGGATCGCCACGGCGCGCTTGCCGCCGATCACCTTGCGCTCCAGGGGCGAATGGCCCTGCACCTCGGCCGACGGGCTCGACACCCGCAGGTACTCGGCCGGGAGGGCGAAACGCGAGCCGTCCTCGAAGGCGACGTTGAGCACCCGCCGGTCGGCCGACAGGCGGATCTCGGTCGGCCACAGATCCTCGTTCACGGGTCACACTCCTCAAGCATTCCGGGGTTGCGGCCCGGGGTCGGCTTGCCCACGACCGTATCGGGCATCATATGCTCAATCATGCTCGATGACATCTCCAGCACGCCGCAGGGGTTTACGGCCGACGCGCCCCGCGCGCCGTCGCCCACGCCGCTGATCGATCCGTTCCAGCGGGCGATCTCGTATCTGCGCATCTCGGTGACGGATCGCTGCGATCTGCGCTGCGCCTACTGCATGTCGGAGACCATGCAGTTCCTGCCCAAGCGCGACCTGCTGACCCTGGAGGAGCTGGATCGGCTCTGCGGGGTGTTCATCGCCCGGGGCGTGCGCAAGTTGCGGATCACCGGCGGCGAGCCGCTGGTGCGCCGGGACATCATGCACCTGTTCCGCCGCCTGTCGCGCCATCTCGATTCGGGCGCGCTGGAAGAGCTGACGCTCACCACCAACGGCACCCAGCTCGCCCGGTACGCGAACGAACTGGCGAGCTTCGGCGTGCGACGGATCAACGTGTCCCTGGATACGCTCGACCCCCAAAAGTTCCGGGCTATCACCCGCCGGGGCGACCTGCCGGTGGTGCTCGACGGCATCGCGGCCGCGCGGGCGGCCGGCATGAAGGTCAAGATCAACGCGGTGGCGCTGCGGGACGTGAACGCCGACGAGATCCCCGACATGATCGCCTGGGCCCACGGGCTCGGCATGGACATGACGCTGATCGAGGTCATGCCGCTGGGCGAGATCGAGGCCGACCGCACCGACCAGTTCCTGCCCCTGTCGGTGGCCCGGCAGCGCCTGGAGAGCCGCTACACCCTGACGCCGCTGCCCGACCGCACCGGCGGCCCGGCGCGCTACGTCCGGGTCGAGGAGACCGGCGGCAAGCTCGGCTTCATCACGCCGCTGACCCACAATTTCTGCGAGAGCTGCAACCGGGTGCGCCTGACCTGCACCGGCCAGCTCTACCTGTGCCTCGGCCAGGAGGATTCCGCGGATCTCCGTGCCGTCCTGCGGGCATCGGACGACGACGCGGTGCTGGCGGCGGCGGTGGTCGAGGCGATCACCCGCAAGCCCAAGGGCCACGACTTCATCATCGAGCGCCAGCGCCCGGCTGCCGTGCCGCGCCACATGAGCGTGACGGGGGGATAGCCCACGGACACTCTGCCTCGCTCAGGGCGACGATGGTCCCACATCGGCTGGTTACAGGCCGCGACGCGCCCCCTCTCCCGTGCGGGAGAGGGTTGGGGTGAGGGATACGCCCTATCCGGAGGAACCTGGTCCCTCACCCTGTCCCTCTCCCGCACGGGAGAGGGGACCCGCGCCTCATCCTGCGCCTGTGCTCCCCAGCCCAATGGGTAGATCCCAAGGTAGAGGTAAGTCCGCTCACATCTCCTCGTCAGCGTAGCGCGATTGCGCCCGTCCGCGCTGCCCGCCACCGCGCCGCGGCGCGCCGGCGCTGATTCCCGCCACCAAGTCGGCGATGTGGCGTAGGGTCTCCACCGCCAGAGCCTTGTCGCCTTCGCCGCGGCCCTGCGGGATCAAAGCCTTGGCGAAGCCGAGCTTCTGGGCCTCCTTCAACCGGGCGCCGGCCTGGGCCACCGGCCGGATCGCCCCGGACAGGCCGATCTCGCCGAAATACACCGTCTCCGGCGGCAGCACCGCCCCCGACAGGGACGAGACCAGGGCGGCGGCCACCGCGAGGTCCGCCGCCGGCTCGGTGATCCGCAGGCCGCCGGCGACATTCAAATACACGTCGTGGGTGCCGAGCCTTATGCCGCCATGGGCCTCCAGCACGGCCAGCACCATGGACAGCCGGTTCGGGTCCCAGCCGACCACCGCCCGGCGGGGCATGCCGAGCGAGGACGGCGCCACCAACGCCTGGATCTCCACCAGCAGGGGCCGCGTCCCCTCCATCCCGGCGAAGACCGCGGTGCCGGCGGCCTGGTGGTCTCGGCCGGCCAGGAACAGGGCCGAGGGGTTGGGCACCTCGGCGAGCCCGGCATCGGTCATCTCGAACACGCCGATCTCGTCGGTGGGGCCGAAGCGGTTCTTCACCGCGCGCAGGATGCGGAAATGGTGGCCCTGGTCGCCCTCGAACGAGGCGACCGCGTCGACCATGTGCTCCACCACCCGGGGGCCGGCGATCTGCCCGTCCTTGGTGACGTGGCCGACCAGGATCACCGCCGTGCCCGTGGTCTTGGCGAAGCGGATCAGCGCCTGGGCCGAGGAGCGCACCTGCGTGACTGTCCCGGGGGCCGATTCCACCGTCTCGGTCCACATGGTCTGGATCGAATCGATGATCGCGAGCGCCGGCGGGCGGCCCTGGCTGAGAGTCTCGATGATGTCCTCGACATTGGTCTCGGCGGCCAGATCCACCGGACGGGAACTCAGCCCCAGCCGCTCGGCCCGCAGCCGCACCTGTCCCACCGCCTCCTCGCCGGAGATGTAGGCCACCCGCTCGCCGGTGCCCGCCATGGCGGCGGAGGCCTGCATCAGCAGGGTCGACTTGCCGATGCCGGGATCGCCGCCGAGCAGGATCACCGAACCGCGCACGAAGCCGCCGCCGGTGACCCGGTCGAGTTCGCCGATCCCCGAGGGGATGCGCGGCGCCTCCTTGGTCTCGCCAGTCAGGCCCTCGAGCGGAAACACCCGGCCGCGGGCGCGGGACGGCCGGGTCGCGACTGGACCGGACTGGCCGGGCGCGGCGGCCGCCTCCTCGACGATCGTGTTCCAGCCGTTGCACGCCTCGCAGCGCCCGCGCCAGCGGTTGTAGACCGCCCCGCAGGATTGGCAGACGAAGGTCTGGTGGATCTTGGCCATTCGGGTCCGCGCGCCGCCGGTCCGGCATTCGAAGAGATGGGTCGGATCACCCTACATAAGTTCGAACATAACGCGAACCCAGCCCCGTCAGGATCTCGTAGCCGATCGTCCCGGCGGCGCGGCCGACCGTGTCGATATCCAGGCTGTCGCCGATCAGCACGGCCGTCGCGCCGCGCCGAGCCGCGGGGGCCGCGGTGACGTCGAGGATGATCAGGTCCATGGAGACGAGACCGAGGATCGGGCAGGGCACGCCGCCGACCAGGGCTTGCCCGCGCCCGCTGATCGCCCGCGGGAAGCCGTCGGCATAGCCGAGGGACAGGGTGGCGAGCCGGCTCGGGGCCGGGGCGGTCCAGCGGCCGTTATAGCCGACGCTGGCGCCGGCCTCGACCTGCCGCACCTGCGCGATCAAGGCTTCGAGCCGCACCACCGGGCGCATCGGGTTTGCGGAGTCTGGCGTCGGGTTGCCGCCGAACAGGGCGTAGCCCGGGCGCAGCAGGTCGTGCCGGGCGCCATCAAGGAATACGCCCGACGAATTGGCGAGCGACGCAAGCAGGACCGGGTAGGCGGCCCGGACCCGGGCGAAATCGGCGATCTGCCGGGCATTGACAGGATCCTCCGGCTTCTCGGCGCTGACGAAGTGGCTGAGCAGCAGGTCGATGCCGGCGGCCGTGATGCGCGGATCGCCGGCGAGTTCCAGCGCCTCCGGCACCGGCAGCCCCAGGCGGTTCATGCCGGTATCGACGTGGAGCGCCGCCGGCCGGCCTCCGCCAGAGAACGCCGCCCATTCGGCAATCTCCTCGCGGCTGCCGAGCACCGGGCGCAGGTCGTGCGCCGCGAAGGTCTCGGAGGCGCCGGGCGGCAAGCCGTTCAGAATGTAGATCGCGGCCTCCGGCAGGGCGGCCCGGGCCGCGATGCCCTCAGCGAGGTGGGCGACGAAGAAGGTCCGGCACCCGGCCGCCCACAGGGCCGGCCCGACCCGCGCGACGCCGCAGCCATAGGCATCGGCCTTCACCACGGCGGCGCAATCGGCGCCCCGGGCGGCAAGCATCCGCCAGTTCGCCACGATCGCCCCGAGATCGATCGTCAACCGGGCGCCGTGGGCGCCGATATCTCTTCCCGACTCCGTCACCGATCCGCTACCCGCCACCGAAGCGCCCCCGATCCTCGATTCCCCGCGGACGGATGCACGATGCGGACCCGTGAGGCGAGTCGGTTCGCGGCATTGGTCTCAGGGGTCGACGAGACTGGCAACCCGCGCGGCGATCTCGCCCACGGTGTCCGGATCCGCGACACCGGCGAGGCTCGCACTGCCATCGGCGATGCGCGCCCGTAGATCGAAGCTGCGGACCTGCGTGCAGACCGCCACGCCGGTCACGCCATCCGCCGTGACGGGGACTGTGAGGCCCGCGGCGCGGGCGCCTGCCGCCACGGTAGAGATGACTACGGCGATTGCCGTGCCGTGAACGTTCACGGCCTCCGGCGTCAGGACAATCCAGTAATGCCGATCTCGCATTTCCCGGCCCACGACCGGGTTGGGGTTGATCGAGTAGATCTCGCCGCGCTTCGGGACCTTCGGCCGCGGGCCCATCACCCGATCTCATCGCCGACTGGGGGGCCTTCCAGAGCCTTGGCGGTGTCCGCGTACAAGGCCGGCAGATGCTCGGCGCCTTCCAGAAGCTCAGCCAGGGTGTAGCGGCGTTTGCGTTTCGCGACCGGTGTCGCGACCAGGGTACCGTCCTGGACGGCGAGCGTGAGGTCGGTGCCCGTATCGGCTCCGATAGCGGCCAGGACAGCGGGCGGGAGCGTCATCACCCGGGCTCCGCCTTGGCGCCGAACCGTCACAACCGTCGTCGTTGACGTTTGAGTCGGCGGTTTGGCGTTCGTCTTCGTGCGGGGCGTTCGCTTGGCGGCAGGCATGGTCACGCTCCTCCGGAAGGTGCTACAAAGGTAGCACTTTTCCGTTGCCGCCGACACCCATCACCCCCGCAAACGGAACGGGTTGAAATCCGTGTCCGTATCGAAAGCGTCGCGCCCCTCGGCGCGTTTCAAGAAGCCGATCAGCGGCACGCTGAGGGGCAGCGCAACGACCTCCCAGGCGACCTTCAGCGCCCAGATCGACAGCGCGAGGCGGACGAGATCCGCAGTGGGGTAGAGCCCGCCGAAGCCGAGCCCGATGAACAGGGCCGAATCGATGCCCTGGCCGACGAGCGTCGAGGCGACGAGCCGCGCGGCCAGCCCCCGGCCGCGAAAGCGCAGCTTCAGCTTGGCGAGCAGGTAGGCGTTCAGGAATTCGCCGGTGAGATACGCCGCGAGCCCGGCCAGCGCGAGCCGCGGGGTGGCGCCGAGCACCGCCTCGAACGCCGCCTGATGCGGCCAGAACGGCGCGGGCGGCAGCGCCGCCGCAATCCCGTAGGCCAGGATCCAGAGCGCCTGCGCCAGGAAGCCGGTCCAGACCACCGTGCGGGTGCTGGAATAGCCGTAGACCTCGGTCAGCACGTCGCCGAACAGGTAGGAGGCGGGAAACACGATCACCGCTGCCGTGAAGGTCAGGCCGCCCACCGAGACGATCTTGCCCGCCAGCACCAGCGAGATCATCAGCACCGCGCCGAACAGGCCGGCGATCGGAACGAGGTAAACGGGGCCGGCCACCGCCCGGTCCGCGCTCACGAGCGGCACGGGCTGATGCATGGACGGCACAGGCCTCGGCCGAGGCCCGTCCCTGAGGGTGACGGCCGAGGTTCGGCTTGGTATACTTCGGCCCCGGTCCCGGGGAGCCGCATGGCCGCCGCGGCATCCCCTCTGGTTCCTAAAAGTTCACAGATGCCGTTTACCGTTTTGGATCTCGTCGTGCTCGGCATCGTCGCGGTCTCCGCGCTGCTCGCGGCCGTGCGTGGCGTCACCCGCGAGGTGCTGGCGATCATCGCCTGGGTGGCCGCCGCCGCCGTCGCGTGGTCGTTCTATCCGATGCTGCTTCCGCTGGTGAAGCAGCACGTCAACAGCGATACCGTGGCGCTGGTCGCCTCGATCGCGGCGATCTTCCTCGGCACGCTGATCGTCGTCTCGATCATCACCGTGAAGATCTCCGACGTGGTGCTCGATTCGCGCATCGGCGCGGTCGACCGCTCGCTGGGCTTCCTGTTCGGGGCGGGGCGCGGTTTCCTGATCTGCGTGATCGGCTGGGTGTTCCTGTCCTGGCTGGTGCAGGGCAAGGTGCCGGATTGGGCCGCGCAGGCGCGCACGCGCCCGATGCTGGAAAAATCCGGCGACGCCCTGGTGGCCCAGCTCCCCGAGAATCCGGAGGGCTTCCTGAAGCAGTTCAAGAAGCCGAAGGCCGTCACGCCGCCCAACGAGGCGGCCGACGCCCCCGCCGAGACCGACGTGGCGCCCCAGCGCCGCACCGAGACCGCGCCCAATCCGACGCCTGCGCCAAGCCCGGCGCGACGCTGATCTGCGGCGAGCGCCGTTGGCCTGTCTGCGCAGAGCGCCTAGATAGCGTCTCCGGAGACGATCGGATGATATCCGCGACGACCGGCGCGCCGGCCCGTCGCCGCCGGGACTCGTGAAGTGATCGATCGCAGCATGTCCCAATCCGACGCTTATTCCGCCGATTTCGATCTCGACGGCGACACGCTGCGCGAGGAGTGCGGCGTCTTCGGCATCTTCGGGCATCCGGAGGCCTCGGCCATCGTGGCGCTCGGCCTGCACGCCCTGCAGCACCGCGGCCAGGAGGCGGCCGGGATCGTCTCCTTCGACGGCTCGGTGTTCCATTCCGAGCGGCGCCCCGGCCTCGTCGGCGATTCCTTCTCGGACGGCGACACCATCGCCCGGCTGAAAGGGCGCGCCGCCATCGGGCATGTGCGCTACTCGACCACCGGCGGGACGATCCTGCGCAACGTGCAGCCGCTGTTCGCCGAGCTCGCCAGCGGCGGCCTCGCGGTCGCCCATAACGGCAACCTCACCAACGCCCTGTCGATCCGCCGCGACCTCGTGCGGGACGGCGCGATCACGCAGTCGACCTCCGACACCGAGGTGATCCTCCACCTCGCGGCCCGTTCCCGGAAGCCCCGGATCGTCGAGCGCTTCATCGACGCCCTGCAGGCGATCCAGGGCGCGTACGCGATCGTCGCGCTGACCAACAAGAAGCTGATCGGCGCCCGCGACCCGCTGGGTATCCGCCCGCTGGTGCTGGGCGAACTCGACGGCCGCTACCTCCTGGCCTCCGAGACCTGCGCCCTCGACATCATCGGCGCCCGCTACGTTCGGGACGTCGAGAACGGCGAGGTCGTGGTGATCTCCGAGGAGGGCGTCGAGTCGATCCGCTTCGCCGACGCGGTGCCGATGCGGCCCTGCATCTTCGAGTACATCTACTTCGCCCGGCCGGATTCGGTGGTGAACGGCAAGAGCGTCTACGCGGTGCGCAAGGCCATCGGCCGCGAGCTCGCCCGCGAGGCCGCCGCCCCCGCCGACATCGTCGTGCCGGTGCCGGATTCCGGCGTGCCGGCGGCGCTGGGCTTCGCGCAGGAGACCGGCCTCCCCTTCGAGATGGGGATCATCCGCAACCACTATGTCGGCCGCACCTTCATCCAGCCGACGCAGTCGGTGCGCGAGCTCGGCGTGCGGATGAAGCACTCGGCCAACCGCGCGGCGATCGAGGGCAAGAGCATCGTTCTGGTCGATGACAGCCTGGTGCGCGGCACGACCTCGGTGAAGATCGTCCGGATGATGCGCGAGGCCGGCGCCGCCGAGGTGCATTTCCGGATCGCCTCGCCGCCGATCACCTATCCCGACTTCTACGGGATCGACACGCCGGAGCGGGAGAAGCTGCTGGCCGCGACCCACGACCTGGAGGCGATGCGCAAGTATATTGGCGCGGACTCGCTCGCCTTCCTGTCGATCCCAGGCCTCTACCGGGCGATGGGCGAGGAGGAGCGCAATGCGGCCTGCCCGCAATACACCGACCATTGCTTCACGGGCGACTACCCGACCGGCCTGACCGACCTCTCCATTGCCGGCCCGAAGCGCTTCGCGATGCTTGCCGAAGCCGACTGACACGGGGTTCCCAAAGGGCGAGCCCTTTGGCGGGGTCCAGGGGCGGCGCCCCTGGGTCTTCGCAGGGCTCTGCCCTGCACCCGCAAAAGGTCACGGACCTTTTGAATCCGGAATTTTCCAGTCCCCCTCGCGCGGAAATGCGCTAGGTCCCGCGCATGGCTGAGTCTGAAAAAATCCTCGAAGGCCGCGTCGCGGTGGTCACCGGGGCGTCCCGCGGCATCGGGCGCGCCGCCGCCCTGGCCCTGGCCGAGGCCGGCGCCCACGTGGTCGCGGTGGCCCGCACGGTCGGTGCCCTGGAGGAGCTGGACGACGCCATCCGGGCGGCCGGATCCAGCGCCACCCTCGTGCCGTTCGACCTCGCCGATTACGACGCCATCGACCGGCTGGGCGCGGCGATCAACGAGCGCTGGAAGCGCCTCGACATCCTGGTCGGCAATGCCGGCATCCTGGGCGCGCTCATGCCGATCGGCCACATCACCCCGAAGGTCTGGGGCCAGGTGATGGACGTGAACGTCACCGCCAACTGGCGCCTGATCCGCTCGCTGGACCCGCTGCTGCGCATGTCCGATGCCGGCCGGGTGGTGTTCGTCTCGTCGGGGGCCGCCTCGAAATGCCGGGCCTATTGGGGGCCGTACTCGGTCTCGAAGGCGGCGCTCGAAGCGCTGGTGCGCACCTACGCGGCCGAGACCGAGACCACCTCTATCCGGGCGATGCTGCTCAACCCGGGGCCGCTGCGCACCGGCATGCGCCGCTCGGCCATGCCGGGGGAGGATCCCGAGACCCTCAAGACCCCCGAGGACCTCGCCCCCCACTTCGTGCGGCTCGCCGCGCCGGACTGGACCGAGACCGGCAAGCTCTACGATTTCCCCACCGACCGGGTGCTGCAGTTCCGCGCGCCCGAGTGACCTAACCTGTTGTTGCGCAACACCGGATCCCACCCAACACCCTCATCCTGAGGCGCCCGCGCCAGCGGGCCTCGAAGGAGCCCTCCAGGTGGCGCGCGATCCCTGGAGCCCTCCTTCGAGGCTGCTGCGCAGCACCTCAGGATGAGGGGATGGGTGGGATCCGCGTGCTGCGGTGGCTGAGCGAACCGGACCCAAACACATGATCGACGTCCGCTGCATCTGTGCGATCGGCCTGCGCGGCCAGCTCGGCCTGAACGGGCACCTGCCCTGGGAGGGCAACACCGATCCGTTGTTCGTGGAGGACGTGACGCGCTTCTTCGCGCTCACCATGGGCCACGTGCTGATCGCCGGTCCTAAGACCGTGGCCTCGGTCCCGGACTTCGCCTTCAAGGACCGCACCATCGACGTGATCCGCAGCCACGAGGATCCGGAGCAGGTGCTCAAGCGCTATCCGGGCCGGCGGATTTTCGTCGGCGGCGGCATCGCGGTGTGGAACGTCTACGCGCAATACATCCAGAACTGGGACATCACGCGCCTGCCCTATGACGGCGAGGCGGACCGCTGGTTCGACCCGGCTTGGCTGGTGGGCGGGGCGCTGCGGCCCTGACGACCGGCACCTTCCGGTGGGCCGGGGCGTTGGCGTGCGTGTCGCGTTTCCGGAGGGTCGATGAGCGCCCATAGCTACCGCTTCGGCATCGAGGAAGAGTATTTCCTCGCCGATGCCGAGACCCGCGGCACGCCCCGGGGCGACCTCGCCGGCTTCCATGCCCGGGTGAAAGCGGAGCTGCCCGAGACCGGGCGCGAGCTGGTTGCCGCGCAGGTCGAGGTCTGCACGCCGCCCCTCGACGATGCCCAGGCCGCGCGAAACAATCTCGGCGGCCAGCGGGTGCAACTCGCCGGCATCGCGGCCGAGAACGGGCTGAGCCTCTTGGCCTGCGGCACGCATCCGCTCGCGCGCTGGTCCCGCCAGACCGCCACGGACGGCGAGCGCTACAAGGGCATCCTGTCGGATGTCGGCATCGCGGCCAGGCGGGCGTTGATCTGCGGCATGCATGTCCATGTCGAGGTGCCGGACCCAGAGGGGCGGGTCGATCTGATGAACCGGCTGCTGCCGTTCCAGCCGCTGCTGCTGGCGCTCTCGGCCTCCTCGCCGTTCTGGCAGGGCGAGGCGACCGGGCTGATGGCCTACCGGCTCAGCGTCTTCGGCGAATTGCCCCGCACCGGCCTGCCCGAGATTTTTTCCGATTCAGCCGCGCATGATCGCTTCGTGGAGATCATGACCCGCTCCGGCGCCATCGCGGATGCGAGCTTCCTGTGGTGGTCCCTGCGCCCGTCGATCAAGTTCCCGACCCTGGAGCTGCGCATCGCCGATGCCTGCACCCGGCTCGACGACTCGCTCTGCGTCGCCGCCCTGTACCGCTGCCTCGTGCGCCTGTGCGTGCGCCGGCCGGATCTCAATGCCGGGCTCGACGGCGTCTCGCGGGCGCTCGCCTCGGAGAACCTGTGGCGGGCCCAGCACAGCGGCGTGCGCGCGACGCTGATCGACGAGGCGAAGGCTGAAGCGGTGCCGTTCGCCGAGGCGCTGGAGGCGATCCTCGCTCTGGTGAAGGAGGATGCGGATGCGCTGGGCTGCGCGGCGGATGTCGCCCGCGCCCGGGCGATCGTCATCGAGGGCACCAGTGCGGACGGGCAGGTCGGGGCGTTCGAGGCGGCACTCGCCGACGGAAAGGACGAGCGCGCCGCCTTGGCCTCTGCCGTGGACTGGATCGCAGACGCCTCCCGGTGACCGCTCTGCTCGCGCCTCATTTCGTCATCGCGAGCGTAGCGATGCGACCCAGGGATGCGCCATATCCGGTGATCGCGCGTTGCCCTGGGTTGCTTCGCTGCGCTCGCAATGACGGCGCGATCTTTCGGCTGGAAACGCCTCAGCCCTTGTCGAACGGGTTCTGCGAGGTCCGCAAGCTCAGCCGGATCGGCGTGCCGGGCAGCTCGAACGCCTCGCGCAGGCCGTTCACCAGGTAGCGGGTGTAGGATTTCGGCAGCGCGTTGAGCTGATTGCCGAACAGCGCGAAATGCGGCGGCCGGCTCTTCACCTGGGTGGCGTAGCGGATCTTGATCCGCCGGCCCGACACCGCCGGGGGCGGGTTGCGCGAGGTCGCCTCGCTGAGCCAGTCGTTGATGCGCGAGGTCGAGATCCGCTTGTCCCAGACCTCAGAGGCCTGCACCACCGCCTGCATGAGCTTGTCGAGGCCCTCGCCGGCGAGCCCTGAGAGCGGCACCACCGCGACGCCGCGCACCTGCGGCAGCAGGCGGGTGCAATCCTCGCGCAGCTGCTTGAGCAGGCCCGGCTGGTCGGCCACGAGATCCCACTTGTTGAGGCCGATCACCACGGCCCGGCCCTCGCTCTCGACCAGGTCGATGATGGTCAGGTCCTGCTTCTCGAACGGGATCGTGGCGTCGAGCAGCACCACCACCACCTCGGCGAAGCGCACGGCGCGCAACCCGTCCGAGACCGCGAGTTTTTCCAGCTTGTCGTCGATCCGGGCGCGGCGGCGCATCCCGGCGGTGTCGTGGAGCTTGATCTTCCGGCCCCGCCACTCCCAATCCAGGGAAATCGAATCGCGGGTGATGCCGGCCTCGGGGCCGACCAGCAGCCGATCCTCGCCGAGCATGCGGTTGATCAGCGTGGACTTGCCGGCATTCGGGCGGCCCACGATGGCGACCTTCAGGGAGCGGCCGCCGGGGGCGTCCTCGTCCTCGTCGTCGTCATCCGGATCGGACTTGGGCAGGACGCCTTTCAGCGCCTCGTGCAGCTCGCCCAGGCCCTCGCCGTGTTCGGCCGAGAACGGGATCGGGTCGCCGAGCCCGAGGGTGAAGGCCTCGTAGGCGCCGGCGAGCCCCGTGCCGCCCTCCGCCTTGTTGGCGATCAGGATGACCGGGCAGCCGGCCCGGCGCACCAGTTCCGCGAAGGGCTGGTCGGCCGGCAGCACGCCGGCGCGGGCGTCGATCACGAACAGCACCACGTCGGCGGCGAGGATGGCCGCCTCCGTCTGCATCCGCATCCGGCCCATGAGGGTCGCAGCGTCCGATTCCTCCAGCCCGGCGGTGTCGATCACCCGGAAGTGGAGGCCGCCGAACGCGACATCGCCCTCGCGCCGGTCGCGGGTCACCCCCGGCCGATCGTCCACGAGCGCGAGCTTCTTGCCCACGAGGCGGTTGAACAGGGTCGACTTGCCGACGTTCGGCCTCCCGACGATCGCGACGGTCGGCATATCCATGATGTGTCTCGAAAAGTCAGAAAAGAAATCAGCGCGTGATCGGCGGGGGCGGGGCGGCGACCTCGGGCTTGGCCTCGGTCACGGTGACTGGGCCGCCCGCCACGAGGGCCGCGTAGACCTCGATCCGCTCACGCAGGTTCCGGGGCGTCTCGGGATCGGCGACCAGCTGGTCGAACCAGCGGCCGGCTTCCTCGAAATCACCCTTCTTGAGGGCGGCCAGGCCCAGCATCTCGCGGGCGGTGTGGCGGAACGGCGTGCCGGCGGCGAGCCCCTGGAGGTTGGCGAGCGCCGGGTCCGGGTTCGCGCTGTCGAGGCGCAGCAGGGCGGCGCGCAGGCGCGCGAGGTCGCGCAGGCCGTCGCCGAGGCCGGTATCACCGGCCAGCGTGTCGAAGTCCTTCGCCCCCGCCTCCGGGTCGCGCTTGCCGGCCTCCGCGGCCGAGCGGAACCGGGCGAGCAGGCGGTAGCCGGCCGGGCCCTGAACCTCCAGGGCGTCGAACACCTTGTCGGCCTCTGCGACCTTGCCTTCGCGGGCGAGGCGGTTGGCCTCGTCGAACTGCACCGAAGCGGTCTCGGCGGCCACGCGCTGCTGGTTCTGCCAGTAGCGCCAGCCGGCCACGCCGACCACCAGCAGCACGGCGAGCGCGATGATCACGCCGCTGTAGCGTTTCCAGATCTGGAGGATCCGGTCGCGGCGATAATCCTCGTCGACCTCGCGGATGAACTCGTTATTTTCGGCCATCATGTCCCGGCCCGCGCGTGTCCGCGAGCCACCTTGCACAACTATCGAGCCCCGCGCCTAACACACGGGCGCCGGGTTGGCGACAGCGGGCGTGGTGGGGCGGGTGTGCGGGGCCCTCAGGCGGTGCCGGGCCAGACCGAGACGCCGATCAGCGGGTAGTGCAGGTAGCGCGAGAACACGAACCAGACGGCCGTCCCGATCACCACGGCCAGGATGTCGTTGCGCCAGCCATGGGGGGCCGCGACGGCGCCGCTGTGCTGGGCGACCACCGCCCCCGGGGCGAGCGCCCGGCGCTTGGCGCTGATCCGCGCCGCCACCGCCCAGGCCAGGAAGCCGCCGAACAGCAGGATCGAGCCGAGATCGCCATTCGCGAGCAGGTGGGCGGTCGCCCAGATCTTCACGGCGAGCAGCATCGGGTGCTTGGCCTTGGCCCGGATATGCCCCGGCAGGTAGGCGGCGGCGAGGCAGATGAAGGCGAGCCACACGAGGGTCAGGGCGAGGTGGCGCGTCCAGACCGGTGGGTCCCAGACCGGGATGTAGCCGCTCAGACGGTAATCGTGGAAGCCGATCCCGATCAGCACCAGACCGAGCAGCGACAGGGCGGTGTAGCCGAGCTTGTACCGGCCCTCGCCGATCCGGCCGACGATGTCGGCGCGCTTCGCGCGCACCATCGAGAAGGCATGCGTGCCGAGGAACAGCACGAGCCCTAGAATCAGGAGAAGCATGAAGGTCTTTCGGACGGCGGCCGGGCGGCAAGTACTCTGTAACGGTTCTCAAGCGAATCTGACACGCTTTGTCCAGGCGTAGCCGGGACGCACCCGGATTTCAGCGATGGGCTTGGCGTACGGGATGGCTGGTGCGGATGGCGGGGCGCCGCCACTTTTCCCTCGCCCCTCTGCGGGGGAGGGTGTTCACCCATCTCAAGACGGGGCGCGGGTCCCCTCTCCCGTGCGGGA
>NZ_JAKSYK010000053.1:0-50784 GCF_022829425.1 Methylobacterium sp. J-072
GCCAGCTGCGGATCGCGCGGGGCGCAGCAAGGCACCGCGACCGGAGATTCCACGCGCGCTCCTGCGCCACTCGGCGGGGGAGGGTGGCCCCTGCGTCAGCAGGGGTCGGGGGAGGGCAACCCGGGTTCAGCAAATGACGCAACGGGCACGACGGACAAAGCCCCCTCCTGCACCGTGGGTCCCCTCTCCCGACGTCCTTCGGGGGCCTCCCTCCCCCGCAGAGGGGGGAGGGAGAGCCGCGGGTTCGGATGTTACCCTTACCCCGCGAAGACCCGCCTACTGCGAAACGTCCGCCCCGAAATATGTCTGCGCGATCGCCGCATAGCTGCCGTCGGCCTTGATCTCGGTGAGCGCCTTGTCGAGCGCCGCCTTCAGGGCGGGGTTGTTCTTGCGCAGGAGGATGCCGGAGGCGTCCGCGTCGTCCTTCTGGCCGACGACCTTCACCGGGGCGTTCGGCTGCTTCTTGTGGAAGTCGAGGAACGACACGTTGTCGTTGAGGGTGGCATCGGCACGGCCGGTGACGACCAGCTGGATCGACTGGTCGAACCCGTCGGTGCCGACCAGCTCGGCCCCGGCCTCCGTGGCCAGCCGCGCGAAGTTGCTGCTCAGGCTCTGGGCGGACTTCTTGCCCTTCAGGTCGGCGAAAGACTTGATCGCGGTGTTGTCGGCCCGGGTGATCACCACGGCCCGGGAGCGGATATACGGCTCGGAGAAGTCGAACTTCGCCTGGCGCTCCTTGGTGATGCTGACTTGGTTGATCACCACGTCGTAACGCTTGGCGTCGAGCCCGGCGATCAGGCCGTCCCACTTGCCCTCGACGAACTGGGGCGTGACGCCGAGCTTCTCGGCGACCTTGCGGCCGATCTCCACGTCGAAGCCGACCAGCGCCCCGGAGGCGTCGTGGAAGCTGAACGGCGCGTAGGTCCCCTCGGTGCCAATCCGCAGGGTCTTGGCGGCGCGGATCGCGTCGAGGTCGTCGGCCCGCGCCGGCGCGCCGAGAAGAAGCGCGGCTGCGGCGAAAACGGCCGCGACGGAGGCGGAAACAATACGCATCACGATGAACTCCAGATCGATCGTCTCGAACCTCATCCGGACAACCTGTTCGGAAGGCCGCGAAGACTGGGTCGGGACGGGAAAACGGGGCGAGTCGTCACCGACGGCGCCAAGCCACGTGTCCTATACCAAGCTTGGCCGTTGGCGCCTACGCCGCCCCGGGGCGGGTCCATCGCCGGAAAGCAAGGTTTTCCAAGATCCTGCGGGATTCCCGCGGATTGGTTCTTCCGGTCCGTGAACCGGCCCGGCATTCGGCGCGGGGCGAACCGGTCCGGCAGCGTGAGCCGCCGATGGGGCAAGACCTTGATCGGCTGGTGTTTTCCGAGTGCTCGGCTCTGCTTCGCGACCTCGGATTGATGGGGGGATGATCTGGCGTCGACCGGACATTCAAGCTGTTGGTAGGGAATAATATTTCTTGCGCCCATTTCGGGTTGTTGGGATGGCGCAAGGCTTGGACGACCTCGCTCAGGTTCGCGCAAACACATCGCGGCTTTTGTCGAGCCCGCGCCGGGACGGGCGTTGATCTCGGATGATCCTTCGGCACAGTGCCGGCGTGTCGCCGATCCGGGGCGGCCGCGTGGCCCCGGAGCGGCCCGGACCGGTCTTTTCCTGTGAGCCGGCGCGCGCGGCCCGCCCCGGTGGAGGATCGCGCATGAGTTCGCCTGCCCAGCCCTACCGGGGCGTCTTCCCGGTCGCCCCCACGGTGTTCGACGCCGCGGGCAACCTCGATCTCGACGGGCAGCGCCGGGCGATCGACTTCATGATCGACGCCGGCAGCCACGGCCTCTGCATCTTGGCCAACTTTTCCGAGCAGTTCGTGCTCACCGACGCCGAGCGCGAGACCGTGATGGACGCGGTGCTCGACCACGTCGCCGGCCGGGTGCCGGTGATCGTCACGACCACGCATTTCGCCACGCAGGTCTGCGCCGAGCGCTCGCGCCGGGCGCAAGAAGCCGGAGCCGCCATGGTGATGGTCATGCCGCCCTATCACGGCGCCACGATCCGGGTGCCGGAACTCGGCGTCTACGACTTCTTCCGCGGGGTCTCGGACGCGATCGCGATCCCGATCATGATCCAGGACGCGCCGGTGGCGGGCACGCCGCTCTCGGCCGCGTTCCTGGCGCGCATGGCCCGGGAGATCGAAAACGTCTCCTACTTCAAGATCGAGACCCCCGGGGCGGCGGGCAAGCTGCGCGAGCTGATCGCGCAGGGCGGCGACGCGGTGGTCGGCCCCTGGGACGGCGAGGAGGCGATCACCCTGATGGCCGATCTCGATGCCGGCGCCACCGGGGCGATGACCGGCGGCGCCTATCCGGACGGCATCCGCAAGATCACCGACGCCTACGCGGCCGGCCGCCGGAGCGAGGCGCTTGACGCCTACGCGCGCTGGCTGCCGCTGATCAACCACGAGAACCGGCAATGCGGGCTGCTCGCCTGCAAGGCGCTGATGGCCGAGGGCGGCATCATCGCCAACGAAACCGCCCGCCTGCCGCTCCAGCCGCTCCATCCGGACACGCGCGCGGCGCTGATCGAGCTGGCGCGGCGGAACGATGCGCTGGTGCTGCGCTGGGGGCGGTGAGGGTTATTTGCTGGGGGCGGGCGGCGGTCTGACAGACGCGCGGTCCTCCCTCGCTGTGAGGCTCACATCGGCGTCAGTGAGACGCGAGGGACTCCCTCTCCCGTGCGGGAGAGGGTTGGGGTGAGGGGCCAGGTCTGTCCGGATACGGCGCATCCCTCACCCTGTCCCTCTCCCGCACGGGAGAGGGGACCCGCGCTTCATCCGACAATCGAGGCGAGGGGATCCCCACGCTTACGCCGGAGCTGAAACGCCGCCCTCCGGATCAGTTCGCCCGTCCGGCCGAACCCCGCCCCAACACCCCCGACAACCGCCGCACCGCCTCCCGCGCCAGGTCCGGGCTGATGGCGAAGCAGATGCGGACCAGGCCTTCGCCCGCGGGGCCGAAGGCGGTGCCCGGGGCGACGCCGACCTTGGCGTCGCGCAGCAGGCGGTAGGCGAGTTCGAGGCTCGGCTCGTCGCCGGCGATCCGGGGCATGAGGTAGAAGGCGCCGTCCGGCGGCGCCACGGTCACGCCGGGCAGGCGCGCCAGCCCCTCCACCAGGATCCCCCTCGCCTCGGCGCAGCGGTCGACCATGGTGCGGATGAAGCCGTCGCCCTCGTCGAGGGCCGTGACGCAGGCGTGCTGGATGAAGGTCGGGATCGAGGTGGTGCTGTACTGGCCGAGCTTCGCGAAGGTCGGCGCCAGGCCCCGGGGGAAGATCACCCAGCCGGCACGCCAGCCGGTCATCGCCCAGTTCTTCGAGAAGGTGTTGGTGACGATCAGCCGGTCGTCCTCCGTGCAGATCTGCAGGAAGGACGGCGCGATCTGGTTGCCGTAGGTGAAGTGCGCGTAGACCTCGTCCGAGAGGATCCACAGGCCGCGGGTGCGGGCGAGGTCGCGCAACGCTGTCATCTCGGCGAGCGGCATGGTCCAGCCCGTCGGGTTCGAGGGCGAGTTGACCATGATGACCCGGGTGCGCGGCGTCAGCGCCGCTTCGATGTCGGCGAGCGGCAGCGTGAATCGCCCGTCCGGCTGGATCCGGTAGGGCACCGTCACCGGCACGCCGCCGGTGATGCGGACTGCCTCGGCGAGGTTCGGCCAGGCCGGGGAGGGGATGATGATCTCGTCGCCCGGCTCCAGCAGCGCCTGCGCCGCCTGCATGATCGCGTTCATGCCGCCGGCCGTGACGGCGAAGCGGTCGGCCGGGACGTCCACGCCCCAGTGCCGGGCGTGATAGGCGCTGAGCGCTGCCCGCAGGGCCGGCAGGCCGAGGGACGTGGTGTAGCGGGTATGCCCGGCCTGCATCGCCCGGTGCGCCGCCTCGACGATGAAGGGCGGCGTCGGCAGGTCGCCCTCGCCGATCCAGAGCTTGACCACGTCCGGGTCGTCGCGGCCGCGATCCGCCACCAGCCCGATCTGGCTCGTCCCGATGCCGCGGATGCGCTCCGAGAGCACGGCGGCGAGGTCGACGGGCGCGTCGAGGAAGGCGGCGGCAACGGGTTCGGCCATGGGGCGACGGGTCTCGTGGTGTCCGGGGAGCGGCGTGTCGCGCGGCGCGGTGGCCCGAGGGCGGGCACCGTGCTTGCAAGCGCCCGATCGTTCGGGGAATCGCCCCGAACCTGCCGTGTCCGGCCGCGCGCGTCCAGGCCTGCACGGCCACCACGGTTCTCCTGTAATTATCGACTTTTCAGAAATTTCTGAAATTGCTATAAACCGAGTCGCAGATCCCGAGCCGGGAGACCCATCGTGCTCGACACCCTCGATCCCCTGATCCTCGCCCGCATCCAGTTCGGCTTCACGGTGGCGTTCCACATCGTGTTCCCGGCCTTCTCGATCGGGCTGGCGAGCTTCCTCGCCGTGCTGGAGGGCCTGTTCCTCGCGACCGGCCGGCAGGTCTTCATGGACCTGTTCAAGTACTGGTTGAAGATCTTCGCCATCGCGTTCGCCATGGGCGTCGTCTCCGGCCTGGTGATGTCCTACCAGTTCGGCACCAACTGGTCGGTCTTCTCCGACAAGACCGGGCCGGTGCTCGGCCCGATGATGGCCTACGAGGTGCTGTCGGCCTTCTTCCTGGAGGCGGGCTTCCTCGGGGTGATGCTGTTCGGGATGAGCAAGGTCGGGCCGCGGCTGCACTTAGCCGCGACCCTGATGGTGGCGTTCGGGACCTTCTTCTCGGCGTTCTGGATCCTGTCGGTGAATTCCTGGATGCAGACGCCGGCGGGCTACGGCACCAACGCCGAGGGCCAGTTCGTGCCGCTGGACTGGTGGGCGATCGTGTTCAACCCGTCCTTCCCGTTCCGCCTCGTCCACATGGTGCTGGCGGCCTACCTGACGACCGCCCTGGTGGTCGGCGCGGTCGGCGCCTGGCACCTGCTGCGCGACCGGGCCAACCCGGCGGCCCGGACGATGTTCTCGATGGCGATGTGGATGGCCGCCCTGGTGGCGCCGGTCCAGATCTTTGCGGGCGACGCGCACGGGCTCAACACCCTGGAGCACCAGCCCGCCAAGGTCATGGCCATGGAGGGCCACTTCCAGAGCCATCCGGACGGGGCGCCGCTGGTGCTGTTCGGCCTGCCTGACCAGGAGGCCGGCACGGTCCGCTACGCGGTGGAGATCCCGAAGCTGTCCTCGCTGGTGCTCAAGCACAGCCTGGACGCGCCGCTCGCCGGCCTCGACAGCCTGCCCCGGAAGGACTGGCCGCCGGTGCCGATCGTGTTCTGGTCGTTCCGCATCATGGTCGGGCTCGGCATGCTGATGCTGCTCCTCGGCGCGATCAGCCTGCTCGCCCGCTGGCGCGGGGCGCTCTACCGGTGGCGCCCGCTGCACCGCTTCGCGGTCGCCATGGGCCCCGCCGGCTTCGTGGCGGTGCTGGCCGGCTGGATCACCACCGAGGTCGGGCGCCAGCCCTACACGGTCTACGGCCTGCTGCGGACAGCGCAATCCGCCTCGCCGCTTCACGGCCCGGCGGTGGCCGCCTCGCTCACCGCCTTCGTGGTGATCTATTTTTCCGTCTTCGCCATGGGGGTTCTGTACATCCTGCGCCTGATGGCCCAGCCGCCCCATGCTGGCGAGTCCGGGATCGAGCCCGGCGCGCCGATCCGCACCGCCGGCATCACCCCCGCCCCGTCGGTCGATCCCGACCGCCACCTCCAGCCGGCCAAGTGAGGCAGCAGCCATGGTCTACAGCGTCGATCTCACCGTGATCTGGGCGTTCGTGATCGCCTTCGCGGTCTTCGCCTACATCGTCATGGACGGCTTCGATCTCGGCATCGGCATCCTGTTCCCGGCCCTGCGGCCGGGGCCGGAGCGCGACACCGCGATGAACTCGGTCGCCCCGGTCTGGGACGGCAACGAGACCTGGCTGGTGCTGGGCGGCGGCGGGCTGTTCGCGGCCTTCCCGCTGGCCTACGCGGTGATCCTGCCGGCACTCTACGCGCCGATCATCGCCATGCTGCTCGGGCTGATCTTTCGCGGCGTCGCCTTCGAGTTCCGCTGGCGCGATCCCGGCCACCGCGCCGCCTGGGATGTCGCCTTCACGGGCGGCTCCGTGGTGGCGGCGCTCGCCCAGGGGATCGCGCTCGGGGCGCTGCTCCAGGGCATCGCGGTCGAGGGCCGGGCCTATGCCGGCGGCTGGTGGGACTGGCTGACCCCGTTCAGCCTGCTGGTCGGCGTCAGCCTCGTGGTCGCCTACGCGCTGCTCGGGGCGACCTGGCTGGTGATGCGCACGGAGGGGCTGCTCCAGCTCCAGGCCCGCCGGTTCGCCCAGCGCCTGACCATCGCCACCGTGGCGGCGATCGCGCTGGTCAGCGCCGCGACGCCGTTCCTGCAGGGGCGCTACTTCGAGCGCTGGCTGGCGATGCCGAACGTCCTGGTCTCGGCGCAGGTGCCGCTGCTGGTGGCGCTGGCCGCCGTCGCCCTGTGGCGGACCCTGCGGGGCGGGGGCGAGCGGGCGCCGTTCCTGATCGCGCTCGGCCTGTTCGCCCTGTCGTTCCTGGGGCTCGGGATCAGCATCTTCCCCGACGTGGTGCCGGGGCGGATCACGATCTGGCAGGCCGCCGCACCCGAGGCGAGCCAGATGTTCATGCTGGTCGGCGCCTCGGTCCTGATCCCGATCATCCTGATCTACACCGCGTATTCCTACTGGGTGTTCCGCGGCAAGGTCGACGCGCACGGGTATCACTGATGGCGCCCGCAACCCCGCTCCCGCTCTGGAAGCGCCTCGCCTGGTTCGTGGGGCTCTGGGCCGGGAGCATCCTCGGCCTCGGCGCCGTGGCGACGCTCCTCCGGTTCTGGCTCAAGAGCTGATAAGCCGGCAACACCCCGGCTCTCCCGGGGGCCTTACCGTTCGACGGATCGCCGCCGTGCACCTGCCTCCCCTGATCCAGACCTTCGTGCTGCATTTCGGCGAGATGGGCTCGCGCTGGGGCATCAACCGGACCGTGGGGCAGATCTACGCCCTGCTGTTCGTGGCCGAGCGGCCGCTCAACGCCGACGAGATCGTCGAGCGTCTGGGCGTCTCGCGCTCCAACGTCAGCATGGGGCTCAAGGAGTTGCAGGCCTGGAACCTCGTGCGGCTTCTGCACGTGCCCGGGGACCGGCGCGACTACTTCGCCACCCCGGAGGACATCTGGCAGATCGTCCGCACCCTGGTCGAGGAGCGCAAGAAGCGCGAGATCGACCCGACCCTGACCCTGCTGCGCGAGTTGCTGATGCAGGACGCCGAGTCCGAGGCGGAGCGCCACGCGCAAGGCCGGCTACGGGAGATGCACGACCTGTTCGAGCTCTTTGCGGGTTGGTACGCCGACGTGCGCCGCCTCGACACCGAGCGCCTGGTCCAGCTCCTCACCCTCGGCGCCAAGGTCCAGAAGGTGCTGGCGATGAAGGACCGCCTGACCGGCCTGCCTGGTCGGCTCGCGGGGCGCACGGACAAGGGCGAGTGAGGGGCGTTCTTCCCGTGCTGCGGACGTGACGCACAGGTCGCAGCGCCCAACCCCGTCACCCCGGGGCGCCGCAGGCTCCCTCTCCCTCTGCGGGCTATCGGACTCTCACATCTCCGGATGCGGCGCGGGTCCCCTCTCCCGTGCGGGAGAGGGACAGGGTGAGGGATGCGCGCTTTCCGGAAAGACCTAGTCCCTCACCCCAACCCTCTCCCGCACGGGAGAGGGGGCGCGTGGCGGTTTTCGCAAGCCGATGTGTGAATATCGGAGCTCTGCGGGGGAGGGAGAGCCGCGGTGTCTCCAGCGTATCCTGCCGACCCCGATGTTCACACATCGCGGCCGGATGTGGGCTAAGGCTAACTCCAAGCGCGACTCCCTCCCCCCTCTGCGGGGGAGGGTGGGCCGGCCGTCAGGCCGGGTCGGGAGAGGGGAACCCGGGTTCAGAGAAGGGCGCGACTGCCATGACGGGCAAAGCCCGATCCTGCACCGTCGCTCCCCTCTCCCGACCCCCTTCGGGGGCCACCCTCCCCCGCAAAGGGGGGAGGGAGAGCGCGTGTTTGCCTCGGGGAGACTTCTCTTGCAGCCGAAAGCCATCCGGACCGCGTTCTGTGAAGCCGCCAGCCCGCACGGGAGGAGGGGACCCGCGCCTGCTTTCGGGGGCTTGGGCCCGTCCGTGACGGCAGCAGCCCTCGGTTCAGCGCCGGCCGCGCGCCCCGCCTCACGCGCCGAGCGCGCGCCGGTAGATCGCGATCAGGGATCGCGCGGCATGCTCGATATGGCTGCGCAGCATGTCGGCTGCCGCGTCGATCTCGCCGGCCTCGCACAGGGCGAGGATCTCCCGGTGCTCCCGGTCGGCCCGGGCGACGTCCCCGGATGCCGAGAGCTGGAGCCGGGTCGGGCGGTCGCAATCCTGCAGCAGGCCGGCGACGATGCTGAGCGAGCGCGGGCGCTCGGCGTGCCGCAACAGATCGAGATGGAAGCGGCGGTTCAGCTCGCCCCAGCGCAGGATCTCGCCGGCCGCCAGGGCGGCGCTGTAGTCCTCGGTGAGGCTGTGCAGCTCCAGGATGTTCGCCTCGGAAAAACGCCGCGCCGAGAGGGCTAGAAGTTCCGGCTCCAGCTGGACTCGGAGGGTGAAGATGTCTTCCACCTCCTCCACCGACAGGCCCGAGACCACGGCGCCGCGATGCGGCATGATCTTGATCAGGCCGGTGGCTTCGAGCTGCAGCAGGGCTTCGCGGATCGGGATCCGGCTGATCCCGAATGCCTCCGCGAGCGCGTCCTGGCGCAGCTGCGTGCCGGCCGGGAACTCGCCGGTGAGGATCCGTTGGCGCAACGATTCGGCGACGGCGGCGGCCACGGTCTTATGGACCAGCCGATCGGGCGCGGATCGGACGGGAACCGCAGTCAACATCAAGGCCTCGAACGGACGGGTCTAAGGGGCTTATGCCAAGGGCGGCGCGCACGGCTCTCGGGCGGGTGCTGCGCTCGCCGGCGCGTGCAGGGCAGGGGGCTGCCGGTCCGTCTTGCCGGGGGAATACGGCCGCACGACCGAGGGCCTGCCCGCGCGACGGTTCCAAGGTCGGTCAACACCTCATCCATCCCCATGGAGCGTCCAGGGCCAGCCTCACGGACGCCAGGATCGGACATGTAACGACCGATGCCGGACACCCTCCTTCAAGAGAGGTAAGGTATCCAAGCTTTACGGACCTGGCCAGATACCATCGAGCAAGTCAAGAATATTTGTATAAAATCATTCAAAAGGTAAAGACCGTACGCTTCCGATAGGAACGCGATCTTTGACCGCAAGCGCCGTGCCGTCAGTCTCTGAACTGGACGTCGAACCCCCAGAGATCTGTAACGCCTGGTTGGGATCCGACGAATCCCGGTCCTGCCCTATCGCGGCGCCGGCCCGGCCCAGGGGGCCTGGGCGAGCGTCTGTCCGAGATAGCCGATCAGGGCGGTGATCCGGGCCGGCCGCGGGTCGCCAGGGGGCGTCACGAGGTGGAGCGCGATCGGCGGCGGCGACCAGCCGGGCAGGACCCGTTCCAGGCGCCCGGATTCGAGGTCGTCCCAGATCATGAAGTCCGGCTGCAGGGCGAGGCCGAGCCCGGCCCGGAGCGCCGGCGCCAGCGCCTCGGCGTTGTTCGCCCGCAGTGGGCCGCCGGGCACGATCACGGCCTCCGCGCCGGCCGCGTCGATGAACCGCCAGCGGTCGGGGGTCGGCAGGTAGGCGTAGCCCAGGCAGGCGTGGCGGGCGAGGTCGTCCGGATGCGTAGGCCGTCCGTGCCGGTCGAGATAGGCGGGCGTGGCCACCAGCGAGCGCCGGATCGTGCAGAGCCGCCGGGCGCGTAAGGAGGAATCCGGCAGCGCAGCGATCCGCAGGCCGATATCGAAGCCGCCGCCCACGAGATCGACCACCGCGTCGGACAGGTGCAGGTCCACCGAGACCGCCGGGTGCTGGCGCAGGAAATCCGGCAGCAGCGGCGCGACATGCATCACCCCGAAGGTCATAGGCGCCGCGAGGCGGACGAGGCCGCGCGGCTCCGCGGCCCCAGCCACGGCCTGCGCCTCCGCGGCCTCGCCCTCCGCCAGGATCCGCGCGGCGCCGGCCTTGGCGGCGTGCCCGGCCTCCGTCAGCGCCAGCTTGCGCGAGGTGCGGTTGAACAGCCGGGCGCCGATCCGGGCCTCCAGCCGGCCCACAGCCTTCGAGACGGTGCCCTTCGACAGGCCCAGCTCCTCCGCGGCCCGGCCGAAGGAGCCCACCTCCACCACCTTGGCGAAGACCGCCCAGGCCTCGAAATCGGGAAGCCGCATGAGTCGCATTCCGGAAATGATGGGTTTCCAGCGTTTCTATTTTCGCGAGCGATGGCAAGGGCCAGATTGCCGTCATCGCAAACGCCCCGCGGCATCCGCGGCGGCTTCTCGGGAGACAGCGTCATGGTGCAGTCCGGCCTCCACCACGTCACGGCCTTTTCCGGCCCGGCAATGCGCAACCTCGACTTCCACACCCGCGTGCTCGGACAGCGGCTGGTGAAGAAGACCGTCAACTTCGACGATCCGGGCACCTACCACCTCTACTACGGCGACGCGGCCGGGCAGCCCGGCACGATCCTGACCTTCTTCCCGATCGAGCACGCGGCCCCCGGCCGGGTCGGGATCGGCGAGACCCAGGAGACCGCGTTCCGGGTGCCCCGCGGCTCCATCGGCTGGTGGACCCACCGGCTGATCGAGAAGGGCGTCGCCCACGAGCCCCTGGTCCAGGTGTTCGGCGCGCCGACCCTGCGGTTCCGCGACCCGGACGGGATGATGCTGGCGCTGGTCGGCGTCGACGGTGCTGAGGCGGAGGCTGGCTGGGCCTCGGTCGAGGTTCCGGCCGAGCACGCGATCCGCGGCCTGCACGGGGTGACGCTGCTCCTGGAGACGGCCGAGGCCACGGCCGCGATCCTCACGGAGGTGCTGGGCCTGCGCGAGGAGGCCCGCGAGGGCAACCTGACTCGGTTCGCCGGCAGCGCTGAGCTCGGCGGCTTCGTGACGATCCGGGCGGTGGGCGGCTTCCTACGCGGTCGGCAGGGAGCGGGCTCGGTCCACCACATCGCGTTCCGGGCGGCGGACGACGCCGCCCAGGCCGCGATGGCCGAAAAACTCGCCGGGCTCGGCCTCCAGGTCACCGAGCAGCGGGACCGGCAGTATTTCCGGTCGGTCTACTTCCGCGAGCCCGGCGGCGTGCTGTTCGAGATCGCCACCGACGCCCCCGGCTTCGCCGTCGACGAGCCGGTGGAGTCCCTCGGCAGCGCCCTGAAGCTGCCCGCCGGACTGGAGCCGCACCGGGCCCAGATCGAGGCGGTGCTGCCGAAGGTCGCCTGACCCACGCCTCCGCCCCGGACGAACGGGACGGAGGTGCAAAGATTGCCACCAGCGAGGTCGCCATGAACCAAGACGTTCTGACCCCCGATGCCCTCGGCCTGATCCACCGTTTCGAGCCCGGCGCCGCCGGTGCGCCGCCGCTCCTGCTCCTGCACGGGACCGGCGGCAACGAGCACGATCTCCTGCCGCTGGGCCGGATCGTGGCCCCGGGCGCAGCCCTGCTGTCGCCCCGCGGGGCGGTGCTGGAGAACGGCATGCCGCGGTTCTTCCGGCGCCTGGCCGAGGGCGTGTTCGACGAGGCCGACCTGCGCCGCCGTACCCGGGATCTCGCGGCTTTCGTGGCGGCGGCGCGGGCGCGCTACGGCCTGGCCGCGCCGCTGGCGCTCGGCTTCTCGAACGGCGCCAACATCGCCGCCGCCCTGCTGATGCTGCACCCGGAGGTGCTGGCCGGCGCGGTGCTGATCCGCCCGATGGTGCCGCTGGCCGAGCCGCCCGCGGCGGACCTCGCGGGCAAGCCGGTGCTGATCCTGTCCGGAGCCATGGACCCGATCGTCCCGGCCGAGAACGCCAGCCGGCTGGCCCAGCAGCTCACGGCCGCCGGCGCCGCGGTCACACACCGGATTCTTCCTGTCGGCCATGGTCTGTCGCAGGCCGATGTCAGCCTCGCGGCGGACTGGGTCCGCGGCCTCGCGCTTCCCGACGCGGCCTGATCGTCGAACCTCTGCACGCTGAAACGGAGTCTTCCCATGGCATCCCCGATCGCCCCCGCGCTGACGCTGCTGCCGGTCACCGGCCGGGTCCTGATGAGCGCGCTGTTCCTGGTGAGCGGGGTCGGCAAGCTCGCCGCCCCGGCCGCGACGCTCGCCACCATCCGGGCCGCCGGCCTGCCGCTGCCGGAGGTTTCTTTCGCGGTGGCAGCGCTGGTGGAGATCCTGGGCGGCCTGCTGCTGATCCTCGGCTACCGGACCCGGCTCGTCGCCCTGGCGCTCGCCGGCTTCGCGGTAGCCACGGCGCTCACCTTCCACACGGCGCTGGCCGACCCGAACCAGATGTTCCACTTCCTGAAGAACCTCGCCGTGGCGGGCGGCTTGCTTCAGGTCGCGGCCTTCGGGGCCGGCCCGTTCAGCCTCGACGCCCGGCAGGGCCGGGCCTGACCGGGCGCCGTCACCAGCACAGGGACCAGGAATGACCACGACCGACGCGCCGCTCGCCCTCGGGATCATCGGCGCCGGCATCATGGGCGAGCGCCTGATCGCCGCCCTCCACGGGGCGCCGGATTCGCCCGTGCGGGTCGCCGCCCTGTGGGATCCGTCGCCGGAGGCAATGGCCCGGGTCGGCGCGGCCTTCCCGGCGGTGCCGCAGGTCGCCGATTCCGCCGCGGTCGTGGCGGCGAGCGCCTGCGTGTACGTCGCCTCGCCGCCGGCCTCGCATCTCGGCTATGCCCGAGCCGCGCTGGCCGCCGGCCGGACCGTGTTCTGCGAGAAGCCCCTGGCCATCGACCTCGCCGAGGCCCGCGCCTTCGTGGCGTCCGCGGGGGCGGCCGGGGCGGTGAACTTCCCGTTCGCCTCCTCGCCCGGCGTGGCGGCGCTGCAGCGCTGGATCACTGACGGCGCGGTCGGGACGCCCCGGCGGCTCACCATCGCGGTGGCCTTCGCCCGCTGGCCGCGCCCCTGGCAGGCCGACGCGGCGCGCTGGCTCGATGCCCGGGCCGAGGGTGGCTTCACCCGCGAGGTGGTCTCGCACTTCCTGTTCCTCAGCCACCGCCTGTGCGGGCCGCTCCACGGGCTCGCCGGCACGATCGCGTTCCCGAAGCCCGGCCGCTCGGAGCGGGCGATCGACGTGACGCTCACGGCGGGCGACGTCCCGGTCACGCTCACCGGCCAGGTCGGCGGGGTCGCGGAGGACGACCGCAACACCTGGACGCTCGAGGGCGATGCCGGCGCGATCCGCCTGCGCGACTGGGCCATCGCCGAGCGCCGCGCCGCGGACGGGACCTTCGTCCCGGCTCCCGACGCGCTGCCCAACGCGGAGGCCCGCCCGATCGCGCTGCGCCGCCAGCTCGACGGCGTCGCCCGTATGACCCGCGGCGAACCCCACCACCTCGCCACCCTCGCCGAAGCGCTCGCCGTGCAGGAGATGGTGGAGGGGATTCTGGCGCTGTGAGGTTTCAGGCGCCGCCGCCCCGATAGGCCCGGAGAGGCGCCATGTTCGCCAATCCGCACCCCGTCGGCGGATGAGGGCGGAAGCCCGACACGCGCGCCTCTCCCTTTCCCCCCTCGCGGGCTAAGAGGTTCACATATCTCCGTTGAGCACCGCCGCCGGCGAAGCGGCGCGACTTGCCCCCTCTCCCGTGCGGGAGAGGGGACACGTGCCCCGTCCCGGCGCCGGGTCTCCGCAGATCTGTGAAGCCAGTAGCCCGCAGGGGTGAGGAGGCGCGCGCCCTGTACGCACCGGATATCCTGTGCCGTCACCGATTTGCGGCGTGCAAGGACGGCGATAACCCTCCGCTTCAAGCCCGCCTCAGTTTCCCAACAGCTCGACCAGAAACGGGATCAGCGGCGCGTCGGCCGGAGGCATGGCGAGGTCGCGCAGGGCTTTGGGGCGGACCCATTTCAGCGCCTGGCCCTCCATCGAGCGGGGCGTGCCCGACCAGCGGCGGCAGACGTAGAGCGGCATCAGCAGGTGGAAGTCCGGATAGGCGTGGCTGGCGAAGGTCAGGGGCGCCAGGCACGGATCCTCGACCCGGATGCCGAGCTCTTCGGAGAGCTCCCGGATCAAGGTCTCCTCCGGGCGCTCGCCCGCCTCGACCTTGCCGCCGGGAAACTCCCACAGGCCGGCGAGCTGCTTGCCCGCAGGGCGCTCGCTCACCAAGACCCGGCCGTCGACGTCGACCAGCGCCACGGCGACCACCAGCAACAGGCGCAGGGCGGGCGTCTCGGGCCCGCTCACGGCGCCACCGCGAAGGTGGCCGAGACCTCGGAGGAGAGCTGGATCGTGCCGGCCTCGATCGGGACGCGCCGGCCCTTGGCCGCCATCGGGGCCGCGAGGGCGCGGCCGAAGACCGGCGGCGGCGGGACCGCGGCGCCCGGGTTTCCCAGCGTGCAGAGCGGCCCGAGCTTGGCGCCCAAAGCCTCAGCCAGGGCCTCGGCCCGGGTCCGGGCATCGCGGGCCGCCGCGACCTGGAGCGCGGCCTCGGCCTTGTCCGGATCGCGCAGGCCAAAACTCACCCCGTCGATCCGGTTCGCGCCCGAATCGAGGGCCTGGCGCAGCAGGTCGCCGAGGCGGTCCATGTCGGTGAGGCGGACGGTCACGAGGTTGCCGGCCCGGTAGCCGTCGGGCTCCTCGGTGACCAAGCCCCCCGGCCGGGTCACGCTGCGCGAGCCGGCCTGGAGCGTCACCGCGGCGGTGCCGATATCGGCGGGCGGCACGCCCAAGGCGCGCGCCTGCGCCGAGACCCCGGCCACCGCCTTCGAGGCGGCGTCGAGGGCCGCGGCCGGGGTCGTGCCCCGGGCCTCGATCCCGACGGTGATTTCGGCGAAGTCCGGCGCCCGCGTCTCCGCGGCCCGCCCGACCACGCTGATGCGCCGCTTGCACTCCGCATCGTCGGCCCGTGCCCCGATGGGCAGCAGCGCCAGCAGGAGAATCCCCGCGAGACCCGCCCTCACGAGCGGTAATCCCCGTTGATCTCGATGTAGGCCTTGGTCAGGTCGCAGGTCCAGACGCGGGCTTTCCCCTCGCCCAATCCGAGATCGACCCGGATCTCGATCTCCGGCTCGCGCATCACCGCGCTGGCGGCGTCCTCGCTGTAATCCGGGTCGCGGGCGCCCTGGACGGCCACGCGCACGTCGCCGAACCAGATCGCCAGGCGGTCCCGGTCGGCGGGCTCGCCGGCCTTGCCGACCGCCATCACCACCCGGCCCCAATTGGCGTCCTCGCCGGCCACCGCGGTCTTCACCAGCGGCGAGTTGGCGATCGACATGGCGATCCGGTGCGCGGAGGCGTCGCTCTCGGCCCCCGTGACCCGCACGGTGACGAACTTGCGCGCGCCCTCGCCATCCTTGGCGACGAGCTCGGCCAGCTCGATCAGCAGGCTGTCGAGCGCCGCCTTGAAACCGGTGAGACGCGGGTCGGCGGCGTCGGCGATCTCGGCATTGCCGGCCTTGGCGGTGGCAAACAGCAGCAGGGTGTCGGAGGTCGAGGTGTCGCCGTCCACCGTCACGCAGTTGAAGCTGGTCTTGGTGCCCGCCGAGAGCAGCGCCTGGAGCGCGGCCTGGGGCAGGGCGGCGTCGGTGAACACGAAGGCCAGCATCGTCGCCATGTCGGGGGCGATCATGCCGGCGCCCTTGGCGATGCCGTTGATGGTGACGCGCACGCCGTCGATCTCGGCCGTGCGGGTCGCGAGCTTGGGGAAGGTGTCGGTGGTCATGATCGCCCGGGCGGCCTCGGCCCAGGCGGCCGGTCCGTCCGTGGCCCGGGCCGCGCAATCGGCCAGCACGCCCTCGAATCGCTCGGCCGGCAGCGGCTCGCCGATCACCCCGGTGGAGGCAACGTAGACCTCCCGGTCGTGGCAGCCGGCCGCCTGCGCGGCGATCTGCACGGTCTTGGCGACGGCGTCGCGGCCGAGCCGGCCCGTGAAGGCGTTGGCGTTGCCGGAATTGACCACCACGGCTCGGGCCGTGCCGTGCGCCAGGGCCTCGCGGCACCAATCCACCGGCGCCGAGGGGCATTTCGAGCGGGTGAACACCCCGGCCGCGCGGGTGCCGGCGGCGAGGTCGACATAGAGCACGTCGGTCCGGCCGCTGTAGCGGATGCCGGCCTGGGCGGTGGCGATTCGCACCCCCGGCAGCGGCGGCAGCTCCGGCACCGCGCGCGGCGCCAGCGGGGAGACGGGCGGGGATTTCGCGGACGACATCGGCTGAAAGCTCCGGCAGCGCGCGGGGCCTCCCGCGGCGGCCCGGTGTTGCCCGCGCGACCCCGGCGCCGTCAACCATACGCCTCCGCCCTGCCCAAGCAGAAGGCTGCATGCGTTTTGAGCAGAAACGGCGCCGAATGCGGCGTCTTCGCGGTCTCAGGCTTGCGCGAGCCTTGGTTCCCGGCATAGCATGCTGCATCGCAATGCCAGAGCGAGGTCGAGTGCGGACGATGCCCACAACCGACGTCGAGACGGCCTCGAGCAGGCTGCCCCAGGGCGTCTGCTACCGGATTCAGGTGCTCGTCGTCGGCCGCCACAAGCGCTGGCGCGACGAGATCTCCGCCGAGATCCGAATGCTGGGCTACCAGGTCACCGCCTGCGACCGGGGCGTCGATGCCATGACGGTTCTGGCGCTCGGGCTCCCCGTGGACGTGATGGTGGTGGATGCCGCGCTGCAGGGCGGCGGCCTGTGCTGCGCGCAACTCGCGGTCGAGGCGCGGGCCCTGCGCCCGGGCCTGCGCATCGTCCTCTCCAGCGATCCGTTCGACCCGCCGGAGCAGGAGGCCTCGGTGCTGGTCCCGGACGCGCTGTTCATCCAGCGCGAGCAGTTCCAGAACGGCATGGTCGCGACCCTGATGCGCGAAGCGCTGGCGAATCGCGTGGCCTGAGAGCCTTTTTGGGCCGAGCTCGAGACAACGGCTTGAGAGCCTGTGAGACGAGTCCTTCCCATTCTCGACCTCATCTAAGGCAATTGCGCAGCAGCTGAGGCTGAGGGGAAAGGCCGGGACATCGGTTGAGCCGCAGCCGCCTCGACCGAATCGGCCGGAATCATGCCGCCGCGCCGCAGGCAGGGGGATTGAGATCTCATCGCCGCGATTGCGGCTCCTGCCCGGAGCCGGTATTCATTTGCGGCCCTCGAACCAGTCCATCATCGCGTAATCGTCGCTCGATGTCTTGATCGGAAGCTTGTTTTCGAAAAATCTACTTCGAAAAACTGATCGCTTTTTGACATATTGGCGTCATCGAGCGGATTTCTAAGGGCGACGTGCCTGTCGATGGCACGGCCTTGTATGAGTCAGATGTTCGTGAAACTGGGAATCCGCTACCGGCTCTATGCCGGCTTCGCCCTGCTCGTGCTGATTGCCGCCGGCATCGGCGTGTTCTCGCTCTACCAGCAGAGCGTTCTCAACGAGCAATACGCGCTGCGCTCTCGTTTCGAAGCGAGCGCGCGGGCGATCCTCACGATCAGCAACCTGGCGGCTCGCCTGACGGCGGCGGCCGAATACTACCGTCTCGACCCGGATCCCAAGCAGATCACCGAGATGGAGCAGACGCGGGCTGCGATCGAGGAGATGAGCGACTCGTATGTCGCGCGCGCACTGAGTGAAGATCGGCGCAAGCTCTACCGGGAGATGCGGGACGACGCCCGGGCTCTGAAGCCGGAGCTGGAGCGTCTCACGGCGGCGGGCGGCGACCTGGGCCGAGCCAAGATCGACATGTTCAAGGCCGGCGACGGGCTCACCCGCGCGACGGAGGCCCTGATCGGCGGCGTGCGAGCCCGCGCCGACGACGGCCTCCTCGTCCGCGCCCAGGCCATCGAGAACGCCATGCTGCATGCCCGGCTCGCCGCCGCACGCCTCACGATCCGGATGGGGGCAGAGGATCGTGCCGCGTTCCCGCCCAGCATCGACCGGGCCCGCACCGTCCTGGAGGCGTTCCGGAAGGGCGAAAGCGGAGCGATCTTCGCAGAGCAGGCCAAGGTCGTCGGCGAGGCGCTGGAAGCCTATGCCCGCGATATCGGAGCGTATGACACAGCGTTCGGCGCGTCGAAGGCGGTGCTGGAGACGGGGATCAAGCCGCTCTCCGACAAGATCGAGCGCACCACCGCGACGGTGCGCGAGAAGGTCCTGGCCATCGTCGCCCAACTGTCGGACGCGACCGCGTCCACGGTGGCGAGCGTCGAGCGTGTGCAGATCGCGATGATCGGCTTGGCCGTCATCCTCGGCGGTCTGCTGGCCTTCCTGACCGCTCGCAGCATCATCCGGCCGATCATCGGCACGACGAACGCGATGAAGCGCTTGGCCGAGGGCGACACCACGATCGCGGTGCCGTTGCCGGAGGTCCGCGACGAGATGCATCAGATGGCCGAGGCGGTGGACGTCTTTCGCCAGAACGCCATCGCCCGGGCGGATCTGGAGGCCGCCCAGGCCGCCGCGCAGGCAGCCCGCTTGAGCCGGGCCGAGCGGGTCGACCAGCTGGTCAAGGCCTTCGAGCGGAACGTCGCCGCCTCCCTCGACGTCGTCACCGGAGCCGCCACCGAACTCGATGCGACGGCGCGCTCGATGACCCATGTCGCCGACGACACAAACAATCAGGCCGTCGCATCCAGTGCGGCCGCGGAACAGGCCTCGACCAACGTCCAGACCGTGGCGGCGGCGGCCGAGGAGATGGTCGCCTCGTTGCAGGAGATCGAGCGGCAGGTGATCCGCTCGAACGAGGTCGCCGGCCACGCCGCCCACGAGGCCGAGGCGAGCAACGCCGCCATGGCTAGCCTGCGGCTCGCGGCCGAGCAGATCGGCGCGGCGGTGACGACGATCTCAGGCATCGCCGGGCAAACCAATCTCCTGGCGCTCAACGCGACCATCGAGGCGGCCCGGGCCGGCGAGGCCGGGCGCGGCTTCGCCGTCGTCGCGTCCGAAGTGAAGGAGCTGGCTGGCCAGACCGCCCAGGCGACGGAAGAGATCGGCGGCCAGATCGCGGCGATCCAGGCGGCCACCGGTCAGGCGGCGGACGCGATCGAGCAGATCGCCCGCACGATCGCGGCGGTGAACGAGATCAGCGGCTCGATCGCCTCGACGGTGGTTCAGCAGACGGCGGCCACCAGCGAGATCTCGCGCAACGCTGGCGAGGCGGCCCGGGGTACCCGGGACGTGTCGGCCAACGTCGCCCAGGTGCTCGCCTCGTCCAGCGAGACCGGCAGCGCCGCCACGCAGGTGCTGAACGCGGCTTCCCAGCTGGCGACGCAATCCCAGAAAGTCCGCCAGGAGGTCGATGGCTTCCTGCGGGATATTCAGGCGGCCTGACGCGCCAGTGTCGGAGGTGGGGGACGGCGCGCCCATCCTGCTGGGTCTATCCCTCCCTCCACCTCATCCTGAGGTGCGTCCGCGCAGCGGACGCCTCGAAGGAGCTCTCCAGGAAACGCGCGATCTCTGGAGGGCTCCTTCGAGGCCCGCTAACGCGTGCACCTCAGGATGAGGGGAGAGATGGGATAGGCGTGGGGGCCGCGGAGACGCGTCGTGTCCTAAGCGTTAAATCGCTGCTGCGGGATCCGTCTCGTCGCCGTCGGGCTCGCGGCGTCTGCGGGGGCGGCGGTCGAGGAGCGAGCGTCCCAGGGCGCGCAGCGGCGCGGTCAGCCGCCGGGCATCCTCGGCGCGCTCCATCAGGCGCTCGCCCTTGCGGATCTCCTTGTCGAGCTTGGCCATCGTCCGGGCGAGGGCCGGATCGTCGTCGTCCAGCCAGACCTGGGTGACGCGGGCGAAGGCGATCACCACGCCCTGAAGCTTGAGCTGGCCCAGCGGCCCCTCGGTGTCGATCCCGGCCGCCGCCAGCATGTAACGGTGGGAATTCAGCATCACGCCGTTCAGGGCCAGCATCGACAGCGGCTCGCCGCGCAGCGCGTAGGCGATCCGGCGGAGCGCCGGCTTGTAGGGCGTCATCGCGTCGAGCCGGCGCATCAGCACGTCGAACAGGCGCTCGCGGGTCGGCTCCTCTTCGAGGCCGGCGCTGTCGCCCTCCAGCACCTTGCGGTCGATGATCCGGGTGAGGCCGCCGAGCACCGCGCCCTTTGAGGGGAACAGGTCGCGCAACTCGGCAAGCGACAGGCCGGCCTCGCGGGCGATGTCGCCGATCTCGATGTCGTTCCAGGGCTGCTCGGCGGCGAGCCGCATCAGCGCTTCGACCGCGGCCTCCCGGGGCGGCAGCTTCGGCGGGCTCTCGGCCTGGGCCGGCGACTCCGGGGTCGGCGTCTCCCGGGCCGGCCCGGCCTGGGTCGCGTCGTCCTGCACGGCACCCGCAGCCTTGCGGGTGCGCTTCGACGGGGCTCTGCTGTCGGTCATGGGTCTGTCGCCCGCTCCTGTCGGTCGTCCGAGCCTCATGTAGGGATGTGGGCGGCGATGGGCAGACCCGTCGCGCGGCGATGCCGCACGGATGTCAGCCGGCGAGTTCGGCCGCCCGGCGTTTGGCCGCCGTCACGGCCTCACGCATCAGAGGCGTCAATCCGTCCGGGCGCATCAGCACGTCGAGGGCCGCCGCCGTGGTCCCGCCCGGGGAGGTGACGTTGCGGCGCAGGTCGGCGGCTTCTTCCGGGCTGGCGTCGAGGAGTGCTCCGGCGCCCGCGACCGTGGCCCGTGCCAGAGTCCGCGCCACCGCCGGCTCGAGCCCAGCGGCGATCCCGGCCTCGGACAGGGCCTCGACCAGAAGGAAGACGTAAGCCGGCCCGGAGCCCGAGACCGCGGTCACGGCGTCGATCTGCCCCTCGTCGGCGAGCCAGGCCACCGTGCCGTTGGCGGAGAACAGGGCATCGGCCGCGTCGCGCTGGGCCGGCGTCACCTCGGGGCTCGCGCAGGCGCCGGTGGCACCCCGGCCGATGCTCGCCGGCAGGTTCGGCATGGCCCGGACCACAGCGCGGGCCCGGGGCAGCCGGGTGCGCAGGTCGGCGATGGTCTTGCCCGCCAGGATCGACACCAGCAGCGTGTCGGGGCCGACGAGCCGATCGAGTCCTGGGGCTGCCGTTTCCAGACCCTGCGGCTTGATCGCCAGGACCAACACCGCCCCGGGGTCGGGATCCGTCGGATTGAGTCGGATGCCGCTTTGCGCGCACAGGTCCACGATCGCGCGGGCGGGCACCGGGTCGACGATCGTGGTGGAAAGGGGGTCGAGGCCGGCATCGAGCCAGCCCGCCAGCATCGCGCCGCCCATCTTGCCGGCCCCGGCGAGAACCAGGGAGGCCGGCATCCGTGCCGCGTTCGGGGCCGCCGTCACGCCTCGCCTTCGGTCTCGAACAGCACGGCGTCCAGCGCCTCCCGGGCGCTCTTGCCGGCCCAGAGCACGAACTGGAACGCCTGGAAGTAGCGCTCGCAGGCATCCACGGCGGTCTTCATCATGGTGGCGCATTGCGGATGGGTCGGCACCGCGCCGCCGGCCAGCAGCAGGGCGTGCCGGAACATCACCACGCTGTCGCTCGACCACAGGTCGAAATGGCCGATCCAGAGCTGCTCGTTGATCATCGCGATCAGCCGAAGCACCTCGGTCCGCTGCCGCTCCGGCACCTTGAGGTCGAAGGCGCAGGCCACGTGCAGGGCCTCCACGTCCTCGATCCAGGTGAAGGCGACATGGTAGTCGGTCCAGCGGCCGGGGCTTGTGATCGACATCTCGTCGGTCTCGGCCCGGTCGAAGATCCAGTCGCGCAGGGACGCCAGACGCTCGACGACGTCGAGCGGATGCTCGTTCCGGTCAGGGTCGTGGAAGTCGACGTGGAGAAGCGGCATGACGATCCAAAAGGACGGTCCGGAATCGATCCAGCCCGACGTGACGGGGACGCGCGAGAGAGTGTGAGAACACTCCGAGAACTTGATACGACCGTCAGAGACGGGCCGGGGGTGACGCGATCGACTGTCGAAGCTCCGCGGACATCGCCCCGCAGCGGTCGAATCACCCTATGCCCGACTATAGACCGGCCGTGACTCGCGACACAAAGTGCAGGTCACGCTCGGTGAACAGGAAACGAAATCATCCGTCGTGCTTCCTGTGCAAAAGCCTGATGCGTTGCCGCGCGGACTCAGATCGCTTCGCTGAGCCCCGCGGCGCCGGCCCCGGCGGTGCCGGATTTCGCCTCAAGGGCGGCCACCCGGGCGGTGAGCGCCTCGTTCTGGGTCCGGAGATTGGTGACCAGATCGCGCAGCACGTCGAGCTCCTCGCGGGAGGCGATGTCGAGATCGCGGACGAGGCGCTCGACCTGCGCCTTGACCACGGTCTCGGCCTCGCGGCGCACGCCCTGGGCGGCGCCGGCCGCGTCGGTCATCAGGCGGGCGAGATCGTCGAACAGTCGGTTCGAGGGGGGCATCGTGGTCTCCCGGATCGGCCGGCTGCCGCTTCGGCCGCCTGACTGCGCGATTCAGGGTGACGAGATAGGAATCTGCGGGGTGCGGAGCAACGCCCAAAGCGATCCGCACAAGGAAACGGGGCCCGAAGGCCCCGCATCTTGAACATCACATCCGGTGCATGCCGCGGTGATGCATGCGCCGATGCATCATCCGGCGGTGCATGCGCCGATGCATCATGCGCCGCTCCATCGGGTGCATGCGGACCTGCGTGACGGAGTCGGGTGCAGAGATCCCCGAGGGCAGGCCGGGGGCGGCGCTGGCGGGCTGGACGAGGGCGGCGCCGCCGATCGAGGCCAGCACGGCAAAGGCGAAGGTCAGTTTCCTCACGAGGAGACTCCAATTCTCTGGTAGCCGGGCGTGAAGCCCGGTTCATCCTCCCAAACGGGAGGTTCGGAGAGTCGTCTCGTGCCGGTGAAGGCACGGCGGACCCGTGAGGGTCCGCCGCCAACAACTTCTGGATTAGAGATTCGTTTCCTCGAACGCCTTCACCCATTCGGCGCAGATGCCGGAGCGGACGATGTCGTCGCGGGTGAACTCGACCACCGGGATCGGCATCATCCGGCTCTTGATCAGGTGCATCACCGTGCGCAGGCCCGAGGTCTCGCGCAGGTCGGTCTGGGAGACGTCGCCGTTGATGATGACCTGGCAATCGTCGCCGATCCGGGTCAGGAACATCTTGATCTCGGCCGTGGTGGTGTTCTGCGCCTCGTCGAGGATCACCAGGCAGTTCTTGAAGGTGCGGCCGCGCATCACCTCGAACGGCACGATCTCGATATCGCCGGTCTTGAGCGCGATCTCGAAGGCGGCCTGGCCCATCCGCTCCTTCATGGCCTCGGTGAGCGGGGCGACCCAGGGGGCGATCTTCTCTTCCAGGGTGCCGGGGAAGAAGCCCAGCGAGCGGCCCGAGGGCACGTTCGGGCGGGTGATCACGACCTTGGAGATGCGGCGCTGGCGGAGCTGGTCGGCGGCGCGGGTCCCGGCGATGTAGGTCTTGCCGGTGCCGGCGGGGCCAAGGACGATCACCTGGGCGGAGCTGGCCAGGGCGTCGAGATATTCGGCCTGGCGGTCGGTGAGGGGTTGGATGGGGCTGAGGTTGCGCTCTTCGTCGAAGCGGGTGCGGTGAATACGGGGCGTGCGGTCTTCAACCAGTTCAAGTCGTGTGCGGCGTCGCTTCATGGATCAACACTCCAACGGGACTTGCCAACCTGGATCTGTCGATGAACTGCCGTTTACCTAACTGCTCCCGGATCTACTCTATTGCGAAACTAATTCCGGCGCCATGCCGAAGGTTCCGCCCCGTGCTATTCGCCTGTGGAGAGCGTCACGCCGCTTCGCCCGGGGTCGAATACGCAGTGCAAGCGGCGCACCAACGTGATTCGCACCCGACGATTGCGCGGCAGGTGTGACCAGGGGGTGACGATTGGTGCTGCGGTGCGGAAAAAGCCGCGACCCTGGCAAGATGGCATCAGGCCGATGACCGGGGATACGGGCGGGCGCAGCATCCGGCACGACCTCGCTTCCCTCACAGATCGGCCGGTGGACGGTGGACCGCGCTCTCCCCTTCCCAGTGGCGACGGACGATACGGGGTTGTGGTTGTTTCGTGAGCCGTAGAAGGCGCAGGTCCCCTCTCCCGTGCGGGCTTGGGGCTACACAGGTTGGAAGATTCATCTCCCGAGGATTGATACTCCATACCTGAGAACCCGCGCCGTCATTCCGGGGCGCCGCAGGCGAGCCCGGAATCCAGAAAGGCCGTCGGTGCAAGAGGTTGGCACGTTGGCGTCTCTGGATCCCGGGCTCCGCTGCGCGGCCCCGGGATGACGGTGCGTGGCGGCATCGGTCAAGCCTTCGCTTGAAGAACAAGACTGAGCTTTCCGCGCCGGGGAGAGATGAAAGTTCTAACCTGTGTAACCCGTAGCCCGTGCGGGAGAGGGACAGGGTGAGGGATGCGACCTCTCCGGAAGACCCTGGTCCCTCACCCCAACCCTCTCCCGCACGGGAGAGGGGGCGCGTCGCGGCTTTCGCTAGCCGAGGTGTGAACATCGTAGCTCTGCGGGGGAGGGAGAGCGCGTGTCTGCCGCGATGCGACGTCTCTTGTCGCCGAGAAGGATCCGGACTGCGATGCGTGACTCCGCAAGCCCGCACGGGCGAAGCCGGCCGACCCTGCCACCCTGGAACGTCCGGGCTTGATCGGCGGGACTAGCTTGATCCAGCCTGGATGAAGCTGTCGAGAACCATCTTCCGGCCGGCTTTGTCGAAGTCGACGGTGAGCTTGTTGCCGTCGACGCCGGCGACGGTTCCGGGGCCGAACTTCATGTGGAAGACCCGCTGGCCGTCCTGGAACGCGGAGGGCGCGCCGGTCGATTTGGCGATCAGCTCGCCCTCGATCTGGCGCGGGCCGCCGGCCCGGCCGCCGGGCCCGTTGCCGAAGCCGGACCGGTTGCCGGCGCCCGCGGCGGTGTTGGCCTGGGCGCGCTGCCAGCCGGGCGTGCCGTAGCTCGATCCGAACGGCGTCGGGTTGCGGTCGAACCGGGAGGCGCCGGCCGAGAAATGCGCGGGCGCCTCGACCACGTCGACGGCGGTCTCCGGCAATTCGTCGATGAACCGGGACGGGATGGTCGAGGACCACAGGCCGTGGATCCGCCGGTTGACCGCGAAGGACAGCTTGGCCCGCTTGCGTGCCCGGGTCAGCCCCACATGGGCGAGGCGCCGCTCTTCTTCCAATCCGGCCCGGCCGCTCTCGTCCAGCGCCCGCTGGTTGGGGAACAGGCCGTCCTCCCAGCCCGGCAGGAACACGGTGTCGAATTCCAGGCCCTTGGCGGCGTGGAGCGTCATCAGCGAGACGCGCTCGGCGCCCTCGGCCTCGGAGGCCTCCATCACCAGGGAAACGTGCTCCAGGAAGGCCGCCATGTCGGGGAACTCTTCCATCGAGCGGACGAATTCCTTCAGGTTCTCCAGGCGGCCGGCAGCGTCGGCGGACCGATCCTTCTGCCACATCTCGGTGTAGCCGGATTCCTCCAGGATGGTCTGGGCGACCTCGCTGTGCGGCTGTGTCTCGATGAGCCGAGCCCATCGCGAAAAGCTCTCGGTGAGCGCCCGCAGGGTCGCGCGGACCCGGGGCTTCAGCTCGTCGGTCTCGCACAGGCGCTGGGCGGCGATCAGCAGCGGCAGGCGGTTGGCCCGGCCGTAGGTGTGGAGCTGCTGCAGGGTGGCGTCGCCCAGGCCGCGCTTGGGCGTGTTCACGATCCGCTCGAAGGCGAGGTCGTCGCTGACATTCATGGTGACGCGCAGATAGGCCAGCGCGTCGCGGATCTCGGCCCGCTCGTAGAAGCGCGGGCCGCCGATCACCCGGTAGGGCAGGCCGAGCTGGACGAAGCGATCCTCGATCTCGCGCATCTGCGCCGAGATCCGCACCAGCACGGCAATCTCCGACAGGGGATGCTGCTTGGCCTGGAGCGACTCGATCGCCTCGGCGAGCTGGCGCGCCTCCTCCTCGGAATCCCAGGCGCCGGTGACGGTGACGCGCTCGCCCGGCTCGTCCTCGGTGCGCAGGGTCTTGCCGAGCCGGCTCTCGTTCTTGGCGATCAGACCCGAGGCGGCGGCCAGGATATGGCCGGTGGAGCGGTAGTTGCGCTCCAGGCGCACCACCACGGCGCCCGGGAAATCGTGCTCGAAGCGCAGGATGTTGTCGACCTCGGCGCCGCGCCAGCCGTAGATCGACTGGTCGTCATCGCCCACGCACGCGATGTTTTTTCGACTTTGGGCGAGCAGCCGCAGCCACAGGTACTGGGCGACGTTCGTATCCTGGTATTCGTCCACCAGGATGTAGCGGAACCGGTCCTGGTAATTGGCCAGGATGTCCGGGTTCTCGCGCCATAGCTTGAGGCAGAGCAGCAAAAGATCGCCGAAATCGACGGCGTTCAGCGTCGCGAGCCGGGCCTGGTAGGCGGTGTAGAGCGCGCCGCCCTTGCCGAACGCGAAGGACGAGGCCTCGCCCGGCGGCACCTGCTCGGGCGAGAGGCCGCGGTTCTTCCAGCCGTCGATGGTGTGGGCGAGCGCCCGGGCCGGCCAGCGCTTCTCGTCGATGTTCTGGTCGGCGATAACCTGCTTCATCAGGCGCAGCTGGTCGTCGGTGCCGAGGATCGTGAAGTCGGATTTCAGCCCGACCAGCTCGGCATGGCGGCGCAGGATCTTGGTGCCGATGGCGTGGAAGGTGCCGAGCCAGGGCATGCCCTCACCGGCCGGGCCGATCAGCGCGCCGATCCGCAGCTTCATCTCGCGGGCGGCCTTGTTGGTGAAGGTCACCGACAGGATGTCGTAGGGGCGGGCGCGGCCGGTTGCGATCAGGTGGGCGATCCGGGTGGTCAGCACCCGGGTCTTGCCGGTGCCGGCGCCGGCGAGCACCAGCACCGGGCCTTCCGTCGCCTCGACGGCGCGGCGCTGCTCGGGGTTGAGCCCTTCGAGATAGGCGGCGGCGTCCCGCCGGAGGGCGCCCATGGCGCGGGCGGCGATGGAGGTTGGAGCGCCGTCCCCGGCGGGCTGCGCGTGCGGGCCATTCTGCATTCCGCTTCCCTGGACCAAATCGCGAACGGCGTCGAGGCCATTCGGTCCCGGTGCCGCGTCTGGCGCCGTCCGGGACTTATCGTGCTATGGCCCATCTCGGCTTGCCCAGGGGGGCACGCGACGGCGGGGCATCACGGTGCCGCGACCGCGCGGGGTGGTTCGCGGAACGGGTAGCGTGCGTGATCTTCTGACCGCGCTGGCGGGCGCCGTCATCCTGGTTCTCGTCGCGGCTCTGGCCGTCCCGCCCATCATCGATTGGCAGGCCCAGCGCGCGCTCGTCGATCGGGGGCTGACGCGGTCCCTGGGCGTGCCGGCCCGAACCGACGGCCGGATCGAGGTCCGGCTCCTGCCCTCGCCGCGGCTGCGGATCGACCGGCTGCATCTCGGCACCGACCCGAACCGGCCGAGCCTGGACGCCCGGTTCGTCAAGGCCGAGATCGCCCTGGCGCCGCTCCTGAAGGGCGAGTTCCGCTTCACCGAGACACGGATCGGCCGCGCCGAGATCAAGCTCCCGGTGGCCGGGGGCGACGCCCTGCGGATCCCCCCCGATCTCGGCGAGGCCCTGCGCGCCCGCGACCTCGCCATCGAGGACCTGCACGTCCAGCAATTCCTCGTGACCACGCAGGTGCCGGCCACCGGCCGGACCGACCAGCTCTACGTCCAGGACCTGCGCCTCCAGGCGCCCGCCCTGGTCGGCCCCTGGCGGGTGGAGGGCACGAGCGGCGGCGTCCCGTTCCGGGCGGTGAGCGGCACGCCGGGGGCGGATGGCCGGCTCGCGGTGAAGATCGCGGGCGGCGGCGACGCGCATCCCCGCTTCGAGGCGGATGCCCGCCTCGGCCTGGTGCCGAACGAGGCCGACGGGGCGGCGCTGATCGAATCCGAGGGCTCGGCCCGCCTGGTGGTCGGGCCGCCGACCCAGGCGGCGGGCGCCTACCTGCCGTACTCCCTCGGCGGCACGTTCAAGGCCCGCGGCACCCAGGTCCGGTTCGAGGGTGTCGAGCTGGCGATCGATCCGGGCGGCCGCGCGCTCCGCTTCGGCGGCACCGGCCGGCTCGACCTGCGCCAATGGCGCGCCGGCCTGAACCTGGACGGCCGCCTCGACCTCGACGCCTTCCTGGCCTCGCCCGAGGGCCAGAACCTGATCGCCCGCGGCGTCCCGGATCTCGGGCGCGGCCTGCCGGCGATGCTCGACCTCGACCTCGCGGTGGGCACCCTGGTGCTCGGCGGCGAGGAATGGTCGAACCTCGCGCTCGCCGGCACCGTCGAGCGCGCGGGCGGCCTGTTGCTGCGCCGCCTATCGGCGGTCGGGCCGGGCGACGCGGCCCTGAATGTCAGCGGGCAGATCGAGGCGGCGCCGTTCCGCCTCACCGGCCCGGTGGCGCTGACCGCCGCCGATTCGGACCCCCTCGGGCGCTACCTGCGCCGGCTCGGGCTGGAGGGGCCGCTGACCGCGCTCCTCGACGGGCGCCGGATCGAGGCGGCGGCCGACCTGTCCGCGGCGGCCTCCAGCCTGTCCCTGCGTAACCTGCGCCTCGGCCTGGGGCCTGCGCGCATCACCGGCAACGCCCGCTACACCGCCGCGGAGGCGGGAGCGCGCGGGCGGTTCGACGCCCAGATCCGCGCCAGCGGCATCGACATCGCCGCGCTGCCGCCGGTTGGGACCACCCTCGGCAGCCTGCGCGACCACGACCTCGCCCTGACCCTCGAGGCCAAGGACGTGCGTTACGGGCCGGCGGGCTCGGGCAACGGCACGATCGCGGCGAGCATCCAGTCGGACGGGTCGAGCCTCGTGGTCGACAGCCTCGACGTGACGGATCTCGCGGGGGCGAGCGCGAAACTGTCCGGGCGGATCGGCGCGGACGGGACCGGCCGGGTCTCCGGGCGGCTGAAGGCCCCGGTGGCGGCGCCGCTGCTCGGCCTGCTCGAACGGGTCTGGGTCGGCGAGATCCGGCTGCTGCCCGCCTTCCTGCGCGAGGCGCCCCTCGACCTCGCCGTCACCCTGGACCGGGAGGGCGGCGCAGCCGATGCCCTGCGCAGCCAGGCCCGGGGCAATGCCGGCGGCGGCACCCTCGACCTGACGCTCGCGAGCCGCGGCACCCGGATCGAGGGCGGGACCGCGACGCTCACCGCGCCCCGGGCGGGCGTCTGGTTCGGACGCACCGACATCGCCGGCCTGCAACAGCCCGCCGAGCTGCACCTGGGCGCCGAGCGGCCGGATGCCGACACCCTCGCGCTGACCATCAACGGCACCATCGCCGGCCTGAAGCTCGCCACCGGCCGGCCGATCCTGGTCGGCGCCGACGCGCTGCCGCGTGCCGGCGAGATCCGGGCCGACACCGCCGACCTCAGCCCCTTCCTGACCCTGGCCGGCGCCGCGCGCCTCGCCCCGGGCGCCTGGCCAGCCGACCTGACCCTGTCGCTCGCCAAGGACGGGGGCGACATCGCCGCCGACACCGCGGGTAGGATCGCGGGCGCGGCCTTGACCGGCCGGCTGCTGCGGGCGCCGGGCGGGGCGCTACGCGGTCGTCTCAGCCTCGACCGCCTGTCGGTGCCGCAACTGGCAGCCGCCCTCGTGCTGCCGCCGGACGCGGCCAAGGTCGACCGCTTCGGACCCGCGCCGCAAGCGCTGGCACCCGTCGCGCTCGATGCCCGGATCGCCAGCCTCGATCTCGGCCGCGGGCTCACGGCCACGGAGGCGAGCCTCGCCCTGGGTCTTGCCGACGGCGCCCTGACCCTGCGCAACATCACGGGCAAGCTCGCGGGCGGGCGGATCGCCGGCTCGGCCACGATCAGCCGCCGGGGATCCGAGGCGTCGGTCTCCGGGGAGGGCGCCCTCGACGATGCCGCGCTCGCCGCCCTGGCCGGGGGCGGCCCGATCGGCGGGCGCCTGACCGCCTCCCTGCGCTTCGCCACCACGGCCGAGACCGCCCCGGGCCTTACCGACAACCTCTCCGGCAGCGGCAGCCTCACCCTCAAGGACCTGAGCGTCCCGGAGGCCGATCCGTCGGCCCTCGGCCGTGCCCTGGCCCGGGCGGTGGAGATCGACGATCCCCTGCGGGAGGGACGGCTCCAGGCGCTGGTCGCCGAGGAACTCGCCAAGGGGGGCGCGCAGGCCAAGGCCCCGGCGAGCAGCCCGGCCACCATCGTCGGCGGCCAGATGCGGGCCGGCCCCCTCGGCCTGGATTTCGGCGCCGCGCGCTGGTCGGGAACCCTCGGCTACGATCTGCGCAGCCAGCGCCTCGACGCCCGCGGGCTCCTGTCCGGCGGCCCGGTGCCGCGGGGCTGGAGCGCCGGCGCCCCGTCCGTCCAGTTCGGTTTCACCGGCTCGCTCGGGGCGCCCGAGCGGGTGCTCAATGTCGGCGCCCTGTCGAACGGGCTCGCCGCCTTCGTGCTCCAGCGCGAGCTGGAGACCATCGAGCTGACCGAGGCCGACCAGGTCGAGCGCCAGCGCCGCCGGGCCCGGATCGAGATGGACCGCGCCCGCGCAGCCGCCCTCAAAGCCGCCGCCGACAAGGCCGCCGCGGAGGAAGCTGCCCGGCAGGCAAGGGGGCGGGCCCAGAGCGAGGGTGAGGCGACGCCTGGCGGAACGGAGGGGACTCAGCCGTCTCCGGCCAGGCCCTGAAAGGCCATTCGACCGCGTAACGGACGCGCGCAATCCCGAAGGGCAGCGGCCTACGTTACGGACATCCCAATCTCTCCCCTCATCCTGAGGTGCTGCGCAGCAGCCTCGAAGGAGGCCTCCAGGGATCGCGAGCAGACTGGAGGGCTCCTTCGAGGCGTCCGCTGCGCGGACGCACCTCAGGATGAGGGGTTGGGGTGGACCGGCGCCGATCAAGATCAAGCCAGCCCCTGTCGTGTGCCGTGGTCCGAGGCGGACGGTTCAAGCCAACTCCTTGAGACCGCCCGGCGTCTCGATCTGCGCACGATACCGAAGCACCGCCTCCTGGGTGACAACCGGCGCCCGATCGATGGCCAAGTCCTGCAACAGGGCTGCAATGAGAGCGGCCTCAGGGTGTTCGAGCGTAAACCCCTTTAGACGCGCGCCGCGATCGGCGATGGCATCCATCGCGCGGGGCCTGCCCCGCCGGTCGATGATGGAGGGAGCGCCGCCATCCATGGGAAGGGAGCCATCGTCCGGGATCGTGAAGTCGAACGCGGGGGCATCGATCGGCAGCCCGACCTTGCGGCCGAAGATGGCTTCGCGGCCTTCGAGCACACGGTCGATGTCATCGGTTCTCGCGACCCAGCCACGGAGGCGGCGGCCAGCATCCCAATCCCGTCTGACCCGCAGGCGGTCGTCGAGGCCGAACCAACGGGCGCGGTCGGGACGCTCGGCATCGGGATCGATCGCAACGATCTCCAGGTAGATCAGGTCACCGAGTTGTAACAGATGGTTGTGGGTCCCCATGGAGGGGTGCCGCTGCCCGAATGGCACGTCGATGTCGAGGCAGGCACGAACATGCTCGACGCCCTCCGACAAGGTTGGAGCGATGACGGTGAGGTGATCGAGCTTAAGCATCGTTGTTTACCGTGGGCGGCGGCATCCGCTTCCGATCCATCGCGGTTCTTGCGTGAGTGAGCTCTTCCCTCAGAACAAATCTTCTAACGTCCACGGTCCACGGGCCACACGACGTTTTCGAGATCGACCAACCGGCCGGCCCTCGCCTCCCACCCGTCGATATCGATGTGCCGCAAATCGCTCGCGCGATGCAGCAGCATCAGCGTCAGCAGACGCCGCCGCATGGCGGCATCCAGGGCATCCGGTCGGAGGCCATACCCGCGCATGAGGCTGGCCACGCGACCGGGCAGGCCGGCGCACATGAAGGCACTGGGGCCGAGGAGGTCATACTCGCGCCAGCCCGTCATCACGTCGCCAAAGTCGATCAGCGCCGCGAGATGCCATCGGCCGTCTGTTTCCGCCAGGAGAAAGTTCTCGGGTATCCACTCCCCCGTGAGGATCACCGGCGGGGCATCGAGCGGGACCACAGAGGGGACTTGCCGGAGGAGTTCATCGAGATCGGCCAGGAGGTTCGGGGCGAGGCCCTGCCGACGATGCCGCTCGATACAACCCGTCACCTGCCTCGCGACGAAGTCCGGCCATGTCGGTTCGATGGCCGCGAGGTCACCGGGCGGGACCGCCTGCATCTCCGCGATCGTACGGCCGATCTCCGCGAGGACGCGCACCTTCTCGGACTCGGACAGGGTCGGCCAAGCCTCCGACCCGAGAATCCCGTGCAGGCGGGTCATGACGAGGTAGGACCAGCCGCTCCGCTCGCCCTCGGCGACGAGCCGAGGAATGGGCACGGAGAGTTTTCCGCTCAAGAGACGGAGCGTCGCGCGCTCGGAGATGAATTGACTGTGGTAGATCGGCGGAAAGAGTTTCAGGATTAAGCTGTCATTCAAGCCGACGACGAGATTTGTTCCGGTCTGGAAAGGTGTGATCTCGTCCGCAACAACGTTCGACGCCCGCGCGATGGCGTTGACGAGGGTGTGCCAGTTGTTGGGCGCCGCACGCCAGCTTGCGAAAGCCTGCTTGTCGGCGATGACGGGAAACGCGATCATTTTTGATCTACAGCCGTGACATTCCGCTCTACCTGAGGGCGGACCGGCAGCAAATCACTCACCGCGGACGGTGTCGAGCGTCGGATGTCATGCTCTGAGTGCCTATGTGTGCGCGCGATCCCTGCTGCATGACGGCTCTGACGACGAGTATCCCAACTTTCCCCTCATCCTGAGGTGCCCGGCGATCGAAGATCGCTGGGCCTCGAAGGAGCCCTCCAGGGATCGCGCGGCTGGCTGGAGGGCTCCTTCGAGGGCTTCGCTTCGCTACGCCACCTCAGGATGAGGGCTTGGGTGGGAGAGGCTAGTCAGACGCCTCCCTAAGCCTTCCCCACCGCCATCAGCGCAAACGCGTAGATCAGCGCCACCTCCTCCAGCCGGTCGAAGCGGCCGGCGGCGCCGCCGTGGCCGGCTTCCATGTTGATCCGGAGAAGGATCGGGCCGCCGCCGGTCATGGTGGCGCGCAGGCGGGCGACCCATTTCGCCGGCTCCCAGTAGGTCACCCGCGGGTCGGTGAGGCCGCCGAGCGCCAGGATCGCCGGGTAGGCCTTGGCGGCGACGTTGTCGTAGGGCGAATACGACAGGATCGTCTCGAAGGCCGCGACGCTCTCGGCCGGGTTGCCCCATTCGGGCCATTCCGGCGGGGTGAGCGGCAGCTCCGCGTCCAGCATGGTGTTGAGCACGTCGACGAACGGCACGTCGGCGACGATGCCGGCGAACAGCTCGGGGGCGAGGTTGGCGACGGCGCCCATCAGCATGCCGCCGGCCGATCCGCCATGGGCGACGATGCGCGTCTCCGCCGTATAGCCGGCCGCGATCAGAGCCTGCCCGCAGGCGATGAAATCCGTGAAGGTGTTGGGCTTCTTCTCGCGCTTGCCGTCGAGATACCAGCGCCACCCCTTCTCGGTGCCGCCGCGGACATGCGCGATGGCGTAGACGAAGCCGCGATCGACCAGGCTCAAGAGGTTGGTCCGGAACCCGGCCGGCATCAGTGTCCCGTAGGAGCCGTAGCCGTAGAGCAGCAGCGGCGCGGAGCCGTCCAGCGCCAGATCCCGGCGGTGCAGAAGCGAGATCGGCACCTGCTCGCCGTCCGGGGTGGTGGCGAACAGCCGGCGGGTGACGTAGGCGGCCGGGTCGTGCCCGCTCGGGATGGTCTGGCGCTTGCGCAGGGTCCGGTCGCGGCTGTCGCAGGCGTAGTCCCAGGTCTCGGACGGCGTCGTCATGGACGAGTAGACGAACCGGATCGTCGCCGTGTCGAATTCGTGCCCGCCCCGCAGGCCGAGCGCGTACGCCTCCTCGGCGAAGGCGACGGCGTGCTCTTCGCCCTCAGTCAGGTCGCGCACGATGATCCGGGGCCGGGCGTTCTCGACCTCGAGGCGGATCAGGTGGCCGGCCAGCAGGTGCAGGTGGCGGATCATCACCCCCGGCCGGTGGGGCACGAGGTCGGTCCAGTTGGCCCGGCCCGGATCGTCCAGGGGGGCGGTGACGATCTTGAAGTCCTCGGCGCCGTCCGCGTTGGTGCGGATGTAGAGCCGGTCGCCGCGATGCTCGACGTCGTAGATCAGCAGCGGCTCGCGGGGCTGCACCAGCCGTAGGGCGGCCGACGGCGCGTGCCGGTCGAGGAGCCGGACCTCGGAGGTCTCGTGGTCGCTGGCGGTCACGTCCAGGAAGGCGCCGGACTGGGTGCGGCCGATATGGACGAAGTAGCCGGCATCCGGCTCGGAGTAGAGCGTCTCGTCTGAGGCCTGGGCGGTGCCGAGGCGGTGGCGCATCACCTTGGCGGGCCGGTGGTTGGCGTCGAGGGCCACGTACCAGAAGCTGTGCCCGTCCGCGGCCCAGACCGCCTCGCCGGAGGTCGCCTCGACCCGGTCGTCGCGGTCGAGGCCGGTGGCGAGGTCGCGGACCTTGATCGTGTAGAGTTCCGAGCCCTTGGTGTCGGCGCTCCAGGCGAGCAGCCCGTGGTCGTCGGAATGGACCGCGGCGGCGATCTCGAAGAACGGCAGACCCTCGCCTTCGCGGTCGCCGTCGATCAGGATCGTCTCGTCCCGGTCGGGGCCGGAATCCGGCACGTTCGGCGAGGTCGATGGCCGCCGGCAGACCAGCGGGTGCTGCCCGCCCTCGCGGTGGCGGGTGTAATAGGCGTAGGGCCCGTCGGGATCGGGCACGCCGCTCTCGTCCTCCTGGATGCGGCCGCGCATCTCGGAGACCAGAGCTTTGCGCAGGTCGGCGGCGCCGGCGAGGGCGGCCTCGGCGTAGGCGTTCTCGGCCTTGAGGTAGGCGGCGATGTCGTCGGGGAGGGCGGCGGGGTCCTTGAGGACCGCCTGCCAGTTCTCCGCCTTCAACCACGCGTAGTCGTCGACGATCTCCCGGCCGTGGACGCTGAAGCGCCGCGGCCGGATCTCGGCCACCGGTGCCCCGGTCCGGTTTGCAAGAAAGCCGCGCCCGATCTCCGTCATCGTATCTCCCGCCGGGTTCTCTCCGTCCGGTCTGGGGATGTGTCCCGCCGGAGGTCGCGACGCAAGCCGCCGCGACTCCGGAACCGGCCGGAGCCCCGAGGGGCATAACTTTAAGTTAGTAAGAAGGATATCTCCATCTACTTATGGATAGAAAATTTGAGATGGAAGTATCCCTGTACGGACGGAGGCGTCGATCCCCGGTAATGTCGTTCTAACTTGTAATACAAGTCGTCCTGTTGTACCTGTCTACACGGGATCGATTGGTGCACGCGCTGCTCGGGGTCGCTTGCTCGCGCCGGGTACCACTTTGTCCCGATGTGGGCGTCGGACAATGCTTGGAACGATCAGGGCTGGAGCGGGACGCACGCTATTTCTGAAACCGGGGGGTCTTGTAGTGAGAGAGAACGAGAAAACGATCGACCTCGTCGGTGCGACGGCCGACGTCGTGGCTGCCTATGTCCGTAAGAATGCCATTCCGGTGAGCGAATTGCGGGCGCTGTTCGGCGACGTCTACGCCGCCCTGAAGCGGGTCGCGGAGAGCCACGCTGGGGCGGCGGAACCAGCGGAGCCGGCCGTGCCGGTCGAGGGCTCGGTGACGGCGGATTACATCGTCTGCCTGGAGGACGGGCGGAAGTTCAAGTCGCTCAAGCGGCATCTCCGGTCGAAATACGCGATGAGCCCCGAGCAATACCGCGCAAAGTGGAAGTTGCCCGCCGATTACCCGATGGTGGCGCCGAACTACGCCAAGACCCGTTCCGAACTCGCCAAGGCGATCGGGCTGGGCCGTCCGGACGGGCTCCGGGACGCCGCCTGACGGTACCGGACCGGACCCTCGGGGCGTCGCGGGATACCGGGACGATGTCGGGCGTTGAGATGCGATGGCGCGTTTCGTGCGATGCGGTCGCAACTCCGTCCGGCTCTGAGGTGCTGAGCATGACTGCGTTTCCAGACCCGCAGAATGGTAATCCCGCGGAGGATATCCAGCGGATGAACACCGCGCTCTCCGAATGGGCCGCGCGGTCTGCCGCCGACAGCGCCGCGCTGATCGATCGCTTCGAAGAATTGGGTTACGCGGTCCGCGGCAAGTCCGAGGATGAGATCGCCGAAATCCTTCGCCAGCCACCGACCAGGCCGAGCCGGACCTGAATCCGGTTATAGGTAAAAAAGCCTTGACATCGTGACCGATCCTGCGTTACGCCGGTGCTGCGAAGCCGCGTATCGCGATTGGAACAAAACATGAACAAACCGGCGAAGGCGAGGCGGCCCAAGGCTGCGGCACAAGGCGCGGCCGCCGGAGCGCCCTTGGCGCCGGAGGCGGCGCGGCTGCTGACGCGGCTTGGCGAGGCGGGGGCCTATGCCCGACCCGATCCCCTGACCGAGGACGGCCTGCTGGTCCGGCGGGGCGGCGACGGGGTCTCGGTGGGCAGCGGGCGGTTTTCGGACAGAGCCGGCCGGGCGCTGGTCGAGGCCGACCTCGCCGCCTGGGACCCGGCCGGCGCGAAGCTGACGATCAGCCCGGCGGGACAGGCGCGTCTGCGACGCCAGCAGGCCCCGGACGGGATGGCCTATCTCGCCCAGCACCACGACCTGACCGTGATCCAGGGGGCGCCCCGGAGCCGGCTTTGCGGAACGCCTCGGAAAATCCCCTGGCCTGGATGGTCCGGCGCCGGAACGGGGACGGCACGCCGCTGATCGACCCGGCCGCCTTCGAGGCCGGCGAGCGGCTGCGCCGGGACATGACCACGGCCGCCATGCTGCCCCGGATGGGGATCGAGCTCGGCGCCCCCCGGGTCGACGGCGGCGGCGCCCGCGACCCGGCCGCCGCCTCCGATCAGGTGATCGCCGCACGCCAGCGGGTCCGCGGCGCCCTCGACGCGGTCGGCAGCGACCTGTCGGGCCTGCTGATCGACCTGTGCGGCTTCCTCAAGGGCCTGGAGCGGATCGAGGCCGAGCGCCGCTGGCCGGCCCGCTCGGCCAAGGTCGTGGCCCGCATCGCCCTGGGGCGGCTCGCCGAGCATTACGGCCTGGCGCGCGAGGCGACCAGGCCGGATCACGGGCGGTTGCGGCTGTGGCGGGCGTGAGGGGAGGGGGCCGAGTCCGGCCGCACGCCAACCCAATCCCCTGAGGCCTCCGCTGCGGCACTCCAGAATGAGGGCTACGGGCTACACAGGTTTCGACCGTAGCCGCGATCATACCGTGGACGCAGAAGGCGCGGGTCCCCTATCCCGTGCGGGCTACGACGTTCACACATCGTAGCCGGATGGAAGGAACGGTCGGATCCAGGCGCGTCTCCCTCCCCCCTCTGCGGGGGAGGGTGGGCCTCGCGTCAGCGAGGGTCGGGAGAGGGGAGCCCGGGTTCAGGACAAGGCGCGACCGGCATGACGGGCAAAGCCCGATCCTGCACCGTCGCTCCCCTCTCCCGACCCCCTTTCGGGGGCCACCCTCCCCCGCAGAGGGGGGAGGGAGAGTCGCGGTGTCTCCAGCGTATCGTGCCGACCCCGATGGGTGAATCCGCTAGCCCGCACACGAGAGGGGGCCTGTCGCGATCTGGAACAACGCCTCCCCCTCAAACCTGTGTAGCCCGTAGGGATGAGGGCGTAGGTGGGAGCACCCCGTCGAACGGATCGCCGTCTGGCCCCGCCTCCTACCCCTCGACCTTCAGAAACCGCACCGCGTCCCGGTGCACCCGGTCGGCCATGGCGCGGACGCCGTTGGAGCGCTGCGGGGTCAGGTGCTCGCCCAGGCCCAGCTTGGTGTAGAGCGCGAAGGCGTCGGTCTCGGCGGCCTCGCGGAGCGGCTTGCCGTCGAACAGCGCGATCATTAGCGCCACCAGGCCGCGCACGATGTGGGCGTCGCTGTCGCCGCGCATGCGCAGGCGCGGCTCCGAATCCGAGCGGTCGACGTCGAGGTCGATCCAGACCTGGCTGGCGCAGCCCTGGACCTTGTTGGTCTCGGCATGCAGCGCCGGGTCGGCGGGCGGCAGGGCGCGCCCGAGCTCGATGAGATAGCGGTAACGCTCTTCCCAATCGTCGATGAAGGCGAAGTTCTCGACGATGGTGTCGATTGGGGGAACCATGGTGGACCGGATCTGGAATGGGCCGGGGCCGCTATAAGGCCCCGGCAAAGATCTGGCGACTCCATCGCGAAGCACCAGGGGGCGCGGCGCCGGCGCTCACGGCTCCGGGGGCTGCGTCGGCGGCAGGATCAGCATCAGCGGTTCGGCGATGCTGGCATCGCCGCTCACCCGGATCTCGGCCTGGGCCGCATAGGCGGCGATCAGGCGCGGCCCGAGCTTGGGGATGTTGGACCGGCCGGTGGCGGCCATCTCGCTGACCCCGGAGACGATCGAGACGCGCAACGGGTGGCCCTCGGCCGATTCGATCTCGATGGCGATGGAGCAGGCGACGTGCTCGGCGGTGGCGTCGAGGCACTCGGCCACGATCTCGGCGACGATCATGCCGAGCGCGTTGGCGGTGCGCGGCTCGACCAGCCCGGTTCCGGACCCGCCGACCTGGACGCTGATCCGCCCGGCCCGCCGCAGCTGCCCGAGGCCCGAGGCCAGGCGGTGGAGGTAATCGTGCAGGTCGATCGAGGCGATATGGGGCGCCTCGTGCAGGTGCTGCTGCACCAGCGCGATCGCCCGCACCCGCTGCCCGAGCGCCTCGAAGCTGCCGCGGCACGGGTCCGGGGCGGCCCGGCCGTAGAGGCCGATCAGGCTGACCATCACCTGGAGGTTGTTGCGCACCCGGTGGTAGACCTCGGCGAGCAGCGCCTCCTTCTCGGCGAGCGCCTGCTCGATATGCTCCTCGGCATGCTTGCGGTCGGTGATGTCGAAGCAGGAGCCGAGATAGCCCTGGAAGCGCCCGTCCTCGACCAGCGGCCGGGCGGTGTCGAGCAGCCAGCGGTAGACGCCGTCATGCCGCTTCAGGCGGAACTCCACGGTGAACGGCGTCCGGGCCGCGAAGGCCTCGGCGACGATCCGGGCGTGGCGCTCGAAATCCTCGGGATGCAGGCCGCTGCGCCAGCCGAGGCGCAGTTCCTCCTCGAGGGGACGCCCGGTGAAGTCGAGCCAGCACTCGTTGTGGTGGACGGCGTGGCCGTTCTCGTCCGAGCGCCACAGCATCAGCGGCACCACGTCGGCGAAGCGCCGGAAGCTGTCGCTCAGCGCGATGGTCCCGGCCGCCCCAGGCCCCTGGCTCGACTCCCCAGCCGGGGCCGTCGCCTGCGGCGCAGCCGTTCCGGACCCTGGTGGCTGACCGCCCATTCTGTACCCGACCCGCTGTGCCGAACTGTGTGAGACGCCGTGATTGCATCGTGATGGCGCCGGTCAACGTGCCGGTGGGGGTCCCGTTCCGGTCCCACGTTGCCGCTGCCGTGCTCATCCACACGCGGATCTGATTTTAGGGACGAGACCGGGTTTCGAGAGGGGATTTTGAGGTCTGTAGCGTGGGTTGCACCGGTTATTGCAGATCATCTGCGGCGGGACCGGATTCTTGGTTTCGGCATTGCGGGCGCGCTTTCGCTCGCCCGCAGGCGCTCGAAACACCACGCGTTTTCCCTCCCAACAGGGTCTAAGGATTACACAGGTTTCGACCGTAGCCGCTTTCATACCGTAGGCGCAGAAGGCTCGGGTCCCCTCTCCCGTGCGGGAGAGGGACAGGGTGAGGGATAAGACCTCTCCGGAAAGACCTGGTCCCTCACCCCAACCCTCTCCCGCACGGGAGAGGGGGCGCGTCGCGGCCTGCAACAGCGCCTGTGCCTCAAACCTGTGTAGCCCGTAGCCACAAGGGGAGGCGAGCACGTCGCGCTTCGCCGAAGACGATGCGTGAACATCGCAGCCCGCGCGGCACAGGGGAGACGTGATGTTTCCTGCGCTGCGGCGCCGCCCGCTCAGGCGCGGATCAGCTTCGCCACCACCGCCAGCAACTGCTCCGGCTTGAACGGTTTTGTGATCCAGCCGGTGGCGCCGGCGGATTTCGCCTGCTGTTTGATCGCCTCGTCCGATTCCGTGCTCAGGAACAGGATCGGCACGCCCGCGCAGGACGGCACCGTGCGCAGCTGCTTGATCATCTCGATGCCGTTCATAACCGGCATGTTGAGGTCGGTGATCACCAAGTTGATCGCCTCGGCCTTGGCCTTGGCCAGGCCCTGGGCGCCGTCCTCGGCCTCGATCACCGTGTGACCGGCGGGGCCCAGGACGATCTTGATCATCTGCCGGATGCTGGGTGAATCGTCGACGGCGAGAACAGTGGCCATGAATAAAATCCGGTTCTGGGATCAGTGAGCGGGTGCGGTCTCGAACGGCGCGTGCGGCGCGAAGCCGGCGCGCCGGAAGGCCGCCGCCACGATGTCGGGCAGGTTGATCAGGTCGAGTGTGACGCCGCGCGGCGCGGCCGACCGGGCGGCTGCGACGACGAGCTGGACGAAGGTGACGTCCACCGTCTCGATCGCCGCGCAATCCAGCGCCAGGCCGGACGCGCCGTCGAGCGCCGCCAGCAGGTCGGCCTGGAGCGCCTGCGCCGTCCGGAGCGTGCAATCCGGCGGCATCGTGAGGGTGACAGGTTCGGCCATGAGGAATCTGCTGCTGGTGCGCGGCCAGACTGGCTGCAGTCGACCGCTTTAAGAGTCGGTCCTGTTAAGTTTCCCTTGAGAGACCATAAGGACCCAGCAGGTCCGAGGCTTTATCCAACGTTTCCTGTTGAAAACTGCTCGTCGGCTGCCGGAAGGCCTTTTTGTATTGAGTAGATTGTACGGGGGTCGGCTCAGACCGTGGATCGGAAACAACTGATATTCGATCGAACGTACGAACGGATATGCGATATGCATTTATATTCGCGTGTAGAAGTCTAGGAGCGATGTTTGCGCGCGGTGGATCGCAGAAATCGCGTCACGCGCTCCACATATAGAATGCGGCATAACTGTTCATTCAGATGCCCGGCTTAGAAACCGGCGGCTCACGGCCGTCAATTCGAGCCTGTCCCCGGCGAGAGCTGGCCGAGTCCGAGGAATACAGATCGATGGTCTTTTGGGGGCGCGCGACTCTGAAGTCGGAGCACGTGGATGCATCGGATGCGCGCGGCGCGCTCGCCCTGGCCGGGGTCCCGCCCGCCGCCGAGCCGGCTGCGCCGCAGCACCCGCTCGGGGCCGCCGATATTCTTCAGGCCCGGCTCGGCCTGTCGGAGGTCCAGCGCAAGACCCTGGACGCGCTGATCGACGAACTCGGGATCATCTCGGCGGATGTCGAGACCGACGTGCACGGCCTGTCGGAGCGGTTCCAGCGCATCGCGGCGACCACCCGCGGCCAGTCCGAGATCGTGCAGGGGCTGGTGACGTCGATCCAATCGGTGCGGATCGACGGCGCCGAGCGGCCGCTGGCCGAGGTCGCGGCGGCGCTCGGCGAGATCCTGGCGATGCTCAACGACAGGATCGGGTTCATGTCGTCGCGCGGCGCCACCATGGAGGACGCGCTGAACGGCGTGCTGGGCGAACTGTCCTCGGTGGATGGCAGCATCGCCGAGATCGAGAAGATCAACCGCCAGACCAACCTGCTGGCGCTCAACGCCAAGATCGAGGCGGCGCGGGCCGGGGAGGCCGGAAAAGCCTTCGCGGTGGTCGCCGACGAGGTGCGCAGCCTGGCCGGCACGATCAACACGCTCTCCGGGGTGATCAAGCAGCAGATCGGCTCGATCGCCGGCGGCCTGCGCAGCAGCCACGCGCTCCTGCACGACATCGCCACCATCGACATGTCGGAGGAGAGCCGGAACGCCGACGCCCGGGTGCGCCTGGTGATGCAGGCCCTGGTCGAGCAGAGCTCGCGCTTCGCGGGCGTGCTGACCCAGACCGTGCAGACCACCGAGGCGATCACCCAGGACGTCTCGGGCGCGATCGTGGCCATGCAGTTCCAGGATCTCGCCAAGCAGCGGATGCAGAACCTCCAGGCGATCCTGCGGGCGCTGCGGGCCGCCCCGGAGCGCCCCGCCGACGCCGCCGGGCCGGAACTGGACTGGATCGCCGCCACCATCGCCGGCTGCACCCTCGGGGAGGTCCGGGAGCGGATGTCCCGGCGCCTGCTCGGAACGGCGGCGCCGGCCGAGGAAAACGACGACGACCCGCTCGCCGGGATCGATCTGTTTTAGGTCGGTGCCAGTTTTCGCCATCCGGCGTCATTATTGGTTGGATCTACTTCAGGTATTGTAGCGCAAATACCGGAACATCCGGTGGTTCATTTGTGCACAATCGATATTGTGCCGGATCGGCGAACTAGAAACTTCGAGTCTTTGCGAAAAAGTACAGATCTTATCGCTGTGCGTTACGAAGTTTCTTCGGGAAAGTTCCGATCAGGCGGATTTTTTAACGACGTTAGGACTTCTTTTCTTAAGGGGTTTAAAGTATGGTGATTCCCGATCGGTAGACCGAGTTTGGTGCCGATCGGGCGTCAACCCGGTTGATCGCGATATCTAGCCTCCGGTCGGCGGCTTCACGGGCCGGTAATCGCCCGAATGCCTCGGAAGACGGCACAACTGGATCTGCTCGACGATGACTGACCATGATCCGCGAGAGGTGTTCCTGGCGGAGGCCAACGAGCTTCTCGACCGGCTGGAGACCACCCTGCTCGACCTCGGCGACCGGCCGGGCGACTCGGCGCTGATCGACACCGCGTTCCGGGCGCTGCACACGATCAAGGGATCGGGGGCGATGTTCGGCTTCGACCGGGTCGCCGCCTTCACGCACGATTTCGAGACCGCGTTCGACCTGGTCCGGCGCGGCGAGGTCCCGATCAGCGCCGATCTGGTCAACGTGTCCCTCTCGGCCAAGGATTATATCCGCACGCTGATCGAGGATCCGGAGTCCACCGCCCCGGTGATCGGCGAGGCGATCCTGGCCGAACTCGAGCGCCTGGTGAACCGGGCCTCGGCCCAGCCCCAGATCGCCCAAGAGCTAGAACCCCAAGAGCTAGAACCCGAAGCCCCGAGCTTGGACGCCGCGCCCGAAGGGTGGCGGATCGGGATCGCCTTCGCCCCGGAGGTCTTGCGCAACGGCACCAACCCGCTGGCGCTGCTCGATGAGCTGCGCGATCTCGGCCCCTGCACGGTGGTGCCGCGGCTGGCCGACCTGCCCGACCTCGCCGCCCTGGACCCGGAGAGCCTGGCGCTCGGCTGGGACGTGACGCTCCGCGGGTCCGCGACCCGGGAGGCGATCGAGGACGTCTTCTTGTTCGTCCGGGACGACATGGTCCTGAGCCTGGCGCCGCTGGACGCCCCCGAGCCGGCGCCCGAACCCGCGCCCACGCCTGCCATCGTCGCGGCGCCCGTGCCGGTTCCGGCCCCGGAGCGGTCCGCCCCGGCGCCCGCCGTCAAGCCCGCGACCCCGCCCGCCCCGAAGCCGGAGGCGGAGCGCCGGGGCCCGGCCCGCAACTCCGAGCCGCGCGGGTCCAGCACCATGCGGGTCGAGGCCGAGCGGCTCGATGAGCTGCTCGACCGGGTCGGCGAGCTGGTCATCGCCCAGGCCCGGCTGAGCCAGCTCGCCGGCCTGCACGCCGATGGCGGGCTCCACACCATCGCGGAGGAGATCGAGCGGCTGTCGGCACAGCTGCGCGACACCACCATGAGCATCCGGATGGTGCCGATCGGGGCGCTGTTCAGCCGGTTCCGGCGCCTGGTCCACGACCTGTCGGGGGATCTCGGCAAGCCCGTGACCTTCGTCACCGACGGCGAGGAGACCGAACTCGACAAGACCGTGATCGAGCGCCTGGCCGATCCGCTGGTGCACCTGATCCGTAACGCCATCGATCACGGCATCGAGGACCCGGCCCACCGGGCCGCCTCCGGCAAGGACGCGACCGGGCGCATTTCGCTCGCCGCCGAGCATGTCGGCGCCCAGGTCCTCGTCACCGTGCGCGACGACGGCGCCGGGCTCGACGTGGCGCGCATCCGCGCCAAGGCCGAGGAGCGCGGGCTGGTCGCCCCCGGCATCCCGCTCACCGACCAGCAGGTCTACCAGTTCCTGTTCGCACCCGGCTTCTCCACTGCGCAGCAGATCTCGGCCCTGTCGGGCCGCGGCGTCGGGATGGACGTGGTCAAGAAGACCATCGAGGCCCTGCGCGGCTCGATCGACATCACCACTGAGCCGGGGGCGGGCACCGCCGTCGTGCTGCGCCTGCCGCTGACGCTGGCGATCATCGAGGGCCTGCTGATCCGGGTCGGCGACGGCCGCTACGTGCTGCCGCTGGCGGCCGTGGAGGAATGCGTCGAGCTGCCCGCGAGCGGGCGCAGCGAGCGCGGCCGGGACTTCCTCAATATCCGCGGCGACCTCGTGCCGTTCCTGCGGCTGCGCAGCCTGTTCGAGGCGACCGGCGAGCCCGACCCGTACCAGAAGGTGATCATCGTCTCGGTGGGCGAGGCCCGGTTCGGGCTCGTGGCCGACCAGATCCTCGGCAACCACCAGACGGTGATCAAGTCGCTGTCGAAGCTGCACGCCGACGTCACGACCTTCTCGGGCGCCACGATCCTGGGCGACGGCACCGCCGCCCTGATCATCGATCCGGCCCAGCTGATGGCCGGTGGACAGATCAGCGCCGCCCCGGACGGGCTGCGCGACTACCGTGAGGTGGCGTGATGACCGACTTCGTCGAGGCCATCGAGCAGGGCCACGCCCTGCAGGTCGTGATGATGCGTATCGGCCCCGAGATCTTCGCGCTCGGGGCCGGGATGGTGCGCGAGATCATCGACCCGATCCCGACCACCCGGGTCGCCGGGGCGCGGCCCCATCTCGGCCATGTGGTGAACGTGCGCGGCAACGTCGTGCCGCTGGCCGATATCCGCGAGCGCTTCGGCATGCCGATGGAGGCCGCGACGCCGGACACCCGCTTCGTGGTGATCGAGCTGGATCTCGACGGCGATCCGACCCTGGTCGCGCTCGTGGCCGACAAGGTGTTCGAGGTCACCGCGGTTGCCTTGGAGACCCGTCAGCCGGCGCCGAAGATCGGCACGTCGTGGCGGCCCGAATACATCCGCTCGATCGTCAAGTCCGGGGATGACTTCGTCATCATCCCGGACATGCAAGCAATCTTGAATTGATCGGCAGGGACTGAAGCGATGCGGGTTTCGATCAAGGCCAAGCTGGCCGGCGGGTTCGGCGCCTTGCTGATTCTCGCGGGCCTGGCCGGCGGGGTGGGCTACCAGGGCCTGGTGGCGGCGGACAGGAGCCAGGCGTTCCTCCGCGGCCGCGCGGAGACGCAGGCCCTGGTGCTGGAAGCCAAGGGCAGTACCATCCGCAGCACCTCCAACCTGCGCACGGCGGTGATCACCGTCAACGACGCCCAGATCGCGGATTCGCTCAAGCGCGCCCTCGATAACCGCAAGCGCGCGCAGGAGATCATCGCCAAGGTCAAGGTCGGTGCCACGACCGACGAGGGTGCCCGGCTCGTCCAGGATCTCGACCAAAAGTATGAGAAGCAGGTCGCTCTGGGCAACCGGATCGTGGATCTGGCCCGGATGAATGCCAATGCCCGGGCCTGGGCGGAGATCCTCGGCGTGGGTCGCCCGGCCATGGCTGTGCTGCGGACGGAACTGGAGGCGCTCACGGCCAAGGCCGACGAGCGTTCGATCGATCTGATCAAGGCGGTGCTGGCCTTCCAGATCCCCCTCGAACGGGCCTGGGGCCGGCTGCAAGCCGCGACGGGCGCGGTCAGCGTCGCCGGGTTGGACGAGCACGTGACGGCGACCAAGCAGTTGCGCGACGAGATCGGGCGCAGCCTGGACAACCTGCTCCGGGTCGGCGCGGCCCTGAAGGTTCCCACCGATGCGGTCCGGAAGAGCTTCGAGACCTGGGCCGCCTCATTCCAGAGGGCCCTGGCCACGATCGAGCCCGGCGCACCCATCCACGCGATCGAGCTCGTGTCGGGCGAGTACAGCGCCGCGTCCATCGCCACCAACCAGGCCTTCGACCTCCTGTCCGACTACCAGGGCCGCCAGATGGCGGAGGCGGTCGAGCACGCGAAGACGGCGTCGCAGGAGAGCCAGACGCTGATGCTGGCGACATTGGCCGGCGCGCTCCTCCTCGGCCTCGGCATCGCCGGGTGGCTCGCGGTCTCGATCGCCCGGGGGATGGCGCGGGCCGTGTCGCTCGCCGAGGCCGTCGCGGTCGGCGATCTGGGCCAGACGATCGCGGTCAAATCGAACGACGAGATCGGCGACCTGATCACCGCCATGAACCGGATGACCGACAATCTCAGGCAGACCGCCGCCCTCGCCAACGCGATCGCGGGGGGCGACCTCACGGTCGAGGCCAAGCCGCTCTCTGACAAGGACACGATGGGTCTCGCCCTGCAGACGATGCTGGCGCGGCTCCGCGCCGTGGTGACGGAGGCGAACGCCGCGGCCGGGAACGTCTCGGCGGGCTCGCAGGAACTGTCGTCCTCGGCCGAGCAGCTGTCCCAGGGCTCGACCGAACAGGCCGCCTCCACCGAGGAAGCGTCCGCCTCGGTCGAGGAGATGGCGGCCAACATCAAGCAGAACGCCGAGAATGCCAGCCAGACCGAGGCGATCGCGCGGCAATCCGCCCAGGATGCCGAGGCCAGCGGCGTCGCGGTCGGGAAGGCGGTCGATGCCATGCAGACCATCGCCCAGAAGATCACCATCGTGCAGGAGATCGCCCGCCAGACCGATCTGCTGGCCCTCAACGCCGCCGTCGAGGCGGCCCGCGCCGGCGAGCACGGCCGCGGCTTCGCGGTGGTGGCATCCGAAGTCCGAAAACTCGCCGAGCGCAGCCAGGCGGCGGCCACCGAGATCGGCACGCTGTCGGCCGATACCGTCAAGGCGGCCCAGCAGGCGGGCGAGATGCTCGGGCGGCTGGTGCCGGACATCCGCAAGACCGCGCAACTGGTGGAAGAGATCTCGGCGGCCTGCCGGGAGCAGGATGTCGGCTCGACGCAGATCAACCAGGCGATCCAGCAGCTCGACAAGGTGACTCAGCAGAACGCCAGCGCCTCTCAGCAGGTCTCGGCGACCTCGGAGGAGCTGGCGACCCAGGCCGAGCGGCTCCAGGCGACGATCGCCTACTTCCGCATCGACGAGGCGGATGCCCGGATCGACGTGGCGGCGACGCAGCTGCGGGCGACGGCGGCCCGGATGGGCGCGCCGGCGGCCGCTCCGGCCAAGGCGAAACTCCGCACCGACCGGGCTCTCCCGGCCTCGGGCGGCGGCTTCGCCCTCGAAATGGGCGACGGCGACGCCCGCGATGCGGAGTTCATCCGCGCCGCCTGAGCGGCCGACCCGACACCGAGGGCGCCGTCCCGGATCTGGTTTCCGGGATGGCCCTCGCACCAACCGACCTGCGCCCATGGGCGCAGCCCCGATCCGATCCGCATCCGGGTTCGCCCGGACCACACCAGCCGCAGGGTGCTCCCGACCGAGATCCCCGCTTCGAAGGACAAGGCCATGAACATGCTCGACAACATCTCGATACCGCGAAAGCTGTTTCTGGCCTTCACGCTGATGCTGCTGGTCGGCCTCGGCATCAACGGCGTCGTCTACTGGAAATCCTCCGAGATCCGTCAGTCGGTGAACTGGACGGACCACACCATCAAGGTGATCGACGCCGCCGACCGCGCCCTGTCCGGCATGGTCAACCAGGAGACCGGCTATCGCGGCTTCCTGCTCTCCGGGGACGCCAAGTTCCTGGCGCCCTACCAGAAGGGCTGGGAGACGTTCAACACCGCCTGGCGGCAGGCCAAGGAGCTGACCTCCGACAACCCGGCCCAGCAGGAGCGGCTGGAAAAGATCCACCGGCAGGCCGAGGCCTGGCACAACGGCGTCGCCGAGAAGGGCATCGCCGCCATGGCCAGCCCCGAGACCCGCGAGGCCGCGCGCCAGACCGAGATCGCCGGCGCCGGCAAGGAGGCCATGGACGGCCTGCGCGCCGAGGTCGCCGATTTGGTCGGCGTCGAGAACACGCTGATGCGCACCCGCCAGGACGCGCAGAACGCCGCCTTCGATACCTCGACGCAGATGATCCTGCTCGGCATCGCGGCCAACCTGGTGATCGCCATCGCCATCGGCCTGCTTCTGGTCCGCACCGTGGCGAAGCCCGTGACCGCGATCAGCGCCCGCCTGGCGACCCTGGCGACGCCGTTCGAGACCGGCCGCCTCGACGAAGTCGGCCGGATCCAGGGCACCGCCCAGGCGGTGGAGCAGGCCTTCCGGGAGATCTCGGAGGTCCTGGCGGCCGCCTCGGTGGGCGATTTCACCAAGACGCTGTCGAAGGATTTCGGCGGCCTCAGCAGCGAGGTCCAGGCCAATCTCCGTGCGACCACCGACAACCTGCAGGTGCTCGCCGGCGTCGCCACGGCGATCGCGGCGGGCGACCTGACCGTCGAGGCGAAGCGCCTGTCCGACAAGGACGTCCTCGGCATCGCCCTGGAGCAGATGCTGGACAAGCTCCGCGCCGTGGTGACCGAGTCCGCCACCGCCGCCGGCAACGTCTCGGCGGGCGCGCAGCAGCTGTCGTCCTCGGCCGAGCAGCTGTCGCAGGGCTCGACCGAGCAGGCCGCCTCCACCGAAGAGGCCTCGGCCTCGGTCGAGGAGATGGCCGCCAACGTCAAGCAGAACGCCGAGAACGCCAGCCAGACCGAGGCGATCGCGCGGCAATCGGCCAAGGATGCCGAGGCCAGCGGCATCGCGGTCGGACAGGCGGTGGAGGCGATGCAGACCATCGCCCAGAAGATCACCATCGTGCAGGAGATCGCCCGGCAGACCGACCTCCTGGCCCTCAACGCCGCCGTCGAGGCGGCCCGGGCCGGGGAGCATGGCCGCGGCTTCGCGGTGGTGGCCTCGGAGGTGCGCAAGCTCGCCGAGCGTTCGCAGGCTGCCGCGGCCGAGATCGGCACCCTGTCGGTCGACACCGTGAAGGCGGCCCAGCAGGCGGGCGAGATGCTCGGGCGGCTGGTGCCGGATATCCGCAAGACCGCGCTGCTGGTGGAAGAGATCTCGGCGGCGTGCCGGGAGCAGGATGTCGGGTCGACGCAGATCAACCAGGCGATCCAGCAGCTCGACAAGGTCACCCAGCAGAATGCCAGCGCCTCTCAACAGGTCTCGGCGACCTCGGAGGAGTTGGCGACCCAGGCCGAGCGGCTGCAGGCGACCATCGCCTACTTCCGCATCGAGGACACCGGGGCACGGATCGACGTGGCGGCGACGCAGCTGCGGGCGACCGCGGCCCGGATGGGCGCGCCGGCGGCCGCTCCGGCCAAGGCCAAGCTCAGCAAGGCCCGCGGCAGCCGGGCCGCCGCAGCCCCGGGCGGCGGCTTCGCCCTCGACATGGGCGAGGGCGACGCCCGCGACGCCGACTTCATCCGGGCCGCCTGAGCGGCCCCGCTTCCCGCGCGGGGTTCAGCCCGCGCGGCGCAGTTCCAGTTTCACCCAGCAGGCTGACCCATGCGTTTCACGATCCGAGCCAAACTGGCTCTGAGTTTCGGTCTGATCCTCGTCCTCCTGGGCGGGGCCGGCTACCTCGCCATCGCGAGCCTCGGCGCTTCCAACGAGCGCATGCAGGCCTTCGCGACCGGTCCGTTCGCGCAGGTCCAGCGCGTCCTGCGCGTCGAGACCATGGCGGTCGAGGCGGCGCGCATCATGAACCGCACCCTGCTGGAGCCGACCGATGCCGGGCGGGCGCAGCTCACCCTCGATTTCAAGGCCCAGGACGGCCGGTTCCGGGCACTCCTGGCGGAGTTCATCGACCGGGCCTCGCCGGAGGAGCGCGCCCGGATCAAGACCCTGCAGGATCATTGGAACAAGCTGAACGAGATCGCCGCCAAGAGCCTGGAGTTGTCGGCCAAGAACGGCAACAACAATGCCATCGGCATCGCCGGCAATGAGCAGATGGCCGCCTACGGGGCCGTGATGGCCCGGATCGAGGAACTGGCCGCCCGCCAGGACCTGTCGGTGGAGAACCGCCGCCTGGTCGACGCGATCGAGCTGCGGGTGACCCGCCTCCTGGCCGAAATCTACCGCGAGGTCATGATCAGCGACGATGCGATGCTCGCCAAGTTCGCCAGCGAGTACCAAGAGCATCGCCGCCAGCTCAATCAGGATCTCGTCCGCCTCACCGAGGCCGCCCGCGCCGACGGCTTCCTCGACGGGGTCAAGGCGATCGCGGCCGCGGTCAAGACCTGGGAGCCGATCGGCGAGCGGATCTTCACCCTCGGCCTGGCCAACACCGACGCCAAGGCCCTGCTGATCATCGTGGGTCCGTTCACCCAGGCCCGGGCGGCGGTCACCGACGAGGCCGCGAAGCTGCGCGCCTACGAGGAGGACGTGGCCCAGAACTTCGTCCGCGACACCCAGGCCGCCTACGAGACCACCCGGCTGCTGCTCGTCGGCGTCATCGCCGGCGCGGTGGCGATCGGGCTCGCCATGGCGATCTGGCTGTCGCTCTCGATCTCCCGGGGTCTGAATCGGGCGGTCGACGCCGCGAGCCGGGTCGCCGAGGGCGACCTGAAGCAGGACGTGGTCGCGTCCAGCCGCGACGAGATCGGCGACCTGCTGCGCGCCGTCCAGGCGATGAACCTGAAGCTGCGCGAGGTCGTGGGCCAGGTCATCCTCGCCTCGAGCAACGTCTCGGCCGGCTCGCAGGAGCTGTCGTCCTCGGCCGAGCAGCTGTCGCAGGGCTCGACCGAGCAGGCCGCCTCCACCGAAGAGGCCTCGGCCTCCATGGAGGAGATGGCG